>NZ_JBEAHA010000020.1:0-58026 GCF_040061975.1 Klebsiella sp. GG_Kp146 | reverse complement strand
CGGCTTTGGCGACGATGGCGTCGATCTGTTCCTGAGTAAATTCTTGCGCCATTACAGAGGTAAGCGGAAAAAACGCGGCGATAACCGCCATGGTTAATGGAAGTTTTTTTATCATTGTCATGAGTTTCTCAATATAGGTTAATTTTATTCAGACAATAACCAGCCTATTCTGAGCTGACAGAATATGTCGCTATCATCAGAACAAGTTATTTTTTATTTTGTACGGTCACAGAGGCATTACACAATTATCGCTACTCGCCCTCCCTCACTGATATTAAACAGGTGGCACAATGGCAGAACCATCCGCGCGGCGGATTGTTCCTCTATAGACAGTCAAACAGATAGCCTTTCGGCACAGACAGCATAAATACAACACGAACAAATAAACGCTATTTCCCGGCAGCGGGCAGACGGCGGAATACATGCCCCCGCAGGAGCATGTCAGCAAAAATTAACCAAAGATATAGGTATTGACGAGATTTTCGAGTAATTCCTGACGCCCGCTGTGATGCTGCGGATTCAGATTATGCTGCTCAGCGTACCGGGCAATATTATCCAGCGACATACGGCCGGCCATAATTTGCTGCCCCAGTTCGCCCTGCCAGCCGGCATAGCGTTTTGCCAGAGCCCGATCGAGCTTGCCATCCTCAATCATCCGCGCGGCCAGCTTGAGGGACAGCGCCATCACGTCCATGGCGCCAATATGGCCATAGAACATGTCGTATTTGTCGGTGCTCTGCCGGCGAACTTTGGCGTCAAAGTTCAGGCCGCCGGTGGTGAATCCCCCGGCTTTGAGGATCTCGTACATCACCAGGGTATTTTCTTCCACACTGTTCGGGAACTGATCGGTATCCCAGCCGAGCTGCGCATCGCCGCGGTTGGCATCAACGGAGCCGAAGATCCCCAGCGCGATGGCGCTGGCGATTTCATGGTGGAAAGAGTGCCCCGCCAGGGTGGCGTGGTTGGCTTCAATGTTCACCTTGATCTCATTTTCCAGACCAAACTGCTTCAGGAAGCCATACACCGTCGCGACATCGTAATCGTACTGATGCTTGGTGGGCTCCTGCGGTTTCGGCTCGATAAGCAGCGTGCCGCCAAAGCCAATCTTATGCTTGTGCTCCACCACCATCTGCAGGAAGCGGCCAATCTGCTCGCGCTCCTGACGCAGGTCGGTATTCAGCAGGGACTCGTAACCTTCGCGGCCACCCCACAGAACATAGTTTTCGCCGCCGAGCTGGTGGGTGGCGTTCATGGCGGTCACCACCTGCGTGGCCGCCCAGGCAAACACCTCCGGATCGGGGTTGGTCGCCGCCCCGGCGCCGTAGCGCGGGTGGGTAAAGCAGTTGGCGGTGCCCCACAGCAGTTTCACGCCGGTTTGCTGCTGTTTCTCCGCCAGCACCTCGGTCATCACGGCGAAATTGTGCAGATATTCTTTCAGCGACGCGCCTTCTGGCGAGACGTCGACATCGTGGAAGCAGTAATACGGCACGTTGAGCTTGTAGAAAAATTCAAACGCCACGTCCGCTTTGCGTTTGGCCATTTCCAGCGCATCGCCCGCGGCCTGCCAGGGACGCTCAAACGAGCCGGCGCCAAACATATCCGCGCCATTCCAGCAGAAGTTATGCCAATAACAGGCGGCAAAACGCAGATGATCTGCCATGCGTTTTCCCAGCACGATTTCATCCGGATTATAGTGGCGAAACGCCAGAGGATTATCGGTTTTAGGTCCGGCAAAAAGAACGCGTTCGAGCTGGTCAAAATAAGTTTGCATGATGAACTCCGAAATTGAGGAAGCCGAAAATTAACAACTGTGACACATCGTGTATTCTCATCGTCGGTTGCTCAATTACGTTATTTCACTCAGCGATTGAGAAAATGCTCAAATGTGAGCCATCTCGCAAATAAAACTATTTTAAATATCTCGCTTCGCGCGCGTATAGCGTACACTTCCTGGGGAATTCAGGTGGACATAGCGAATTAAAATGCCGGTTTTGTCACATTGCCTGTCTGCCAAAAAATTAGCGGCGGATGGCGGCTCAACGCAGGTGATACAGGCCTTTGCTTCGAGGATCACAGAAGTAAAAAAACATAATTACTTAATTTAAAAACGTAATAGATTCTTCCATGTCAACTGTGTCAGAAAGTGTTTCACCTACACAAAACAAACCGGAGTCTGCTTAGAATGAGTAAAAACATAATGCACAGTCGGCATGATGAATATCATAAATTAACCCGCGGAGAACGAATTGGTTATGGCATGGGCGACTTTGCGCAAAACCTGGTTTTCGGCACAATTGGGGGTTTTCTGGCTTTGCATATGCTGACGGTAAATACCATCAGCACGGCAACGGCAGGCTTTATTTTTCTTTTTGTCCGCATCATTAATGTGTTTTGGGATCCGATGGTCGGCACCTACGTGGATAAAAGAACCTCGAAAGCAGGGAAATATCGTCCGTGGCTGTTACGAGCCGGCGTGCCGCTGGTGATCCTCTCGGCATTACTGTTCGCGCCCATCCCCGGAGTGAAAGGTTCGGTGGCTTTCGCCTTTATTATTTATCTGGCGCTGGACCTGGTTTATTCCTTAGTCAATATTCCCTATGGCTCGCTGAATGCGTCACTGACCCGCGACCCGGAATCGATCGATAAGCTGACCAGTACCCGCATGATGCTGGCCAACAGCGCCAACCTGCTGGTCTATACCCTGTTCCCGATGTTTGTGCAGATGGCGGCGCCGAAAGATCGCAGCCTAAAAGACACCGGCTTTTTTGGCCTTGAGCTGAATCTGGGGAATTATGCCGATCCGTCGGCAAATTACGCCTGGTTTGGCGTGTACGCCATCTATATGATCATCGGCGCGGTGGCTCTGTTTATCTGTTATAAATTCACCAAAGAACGCGTTGTCGCGACCGCCGAGCAGACCGCCAACGTCAAAACCACCGACCTTTTCCACGAGCTCCGACATAACCGCCCGCTGGTTATTCTGGGCATGTTCTTTATGCTGGCCTTTACCTTCATGTTCTTCATGAACACCGTTAACGGCTTCTTCAACCAGTACGTCGTCGGCCACTCCGAATGGATGGGCGCGGTGGGTCTCGTCGCGTCTATTCCCGGCATCGCCTTCCCGATTTTCTGGCCGAAACTGAAAAAAATCTTTGGTAAAAAAGGCTTCTTCCATCTGTTCCTCGCCATGTTCATCGTCGGCGAACTGCTGACCTACGTCTGGTCCCGCGAAGGGATGCACGACGCGCTGTGGCTGGCCTACATCGCCACCTTTATTAAACAGTGGGGCTTAACCTCCGCCACCGGCTTTATGTGGGCGCTGGTACCGGAAGTCATCGCGTACGGCGAATTAAAATCTGGCAAACGCAATGCCGCCATTATCAATGCCATTATGGGACTCTTCTTCAAGATCGGCTTCACCATCGGCGGCGCGATCCCGCTGTGGCTGCTGGCGGTGTATGGCTTTAATGAAAGCGGCGCCGTGCAGAGCGCCAGCGCCATCGACGGGATCATTATGACCGCGGTGTGGATCCCGATCGCGCTGGCCGCTATTTCGATGGTGATTATCCAGGTTTATCCGATCTCCGATAAACATGTTACCGACATCAACCGTCAGCTGGATGAGATCCGCGTGTAGTTAAAAAATTATAAATCAGACCGATTCGTCACTTTCCATTTTAAAAGGTGTAATGAAATGTCACTTATTCAAAACCCGATATTACGCGGCTTTAATGCCGACCCCAGTATTATTCGCGTCGAGGATACGTACTATATTGCCAACTCGACGTTTGAGTGGTTCCCGGGCGTGCGTTTACATGAGTCGAAAGACCTGAAAAACTGGAACCTGCTGCCTTCGCCGCTCTCCACCACCACCCTGCTGGACATGAAGGGCAACCCCTCCTCCGGCGGCATTTGGGCGCCGGCGCTCTCCTGGGCCGACGGGCAATTCTGGTTGGTGTATACCGATGTGAAGGTCACCGAAGGCGCCTTCAAAGACATGACCAACTACCTGACCACCGCGAAGGATATTCGGGGCCCGTGGAGCGACCCGATCAAGCTGAACGGCGTCGGGTTTGACGCCTCGCTGTTCCATGACGACGATGGCCGGAAATATATCGTCCAGCAAACCTGGGATCACCGGGAGTACCATCACCCCTTCGATGGCATTACCTTAACGGAGCTGGATACCAACACGCTGAAGTTAATGCCGGAAACCGCACGCACCATCTACCGCGGAACCGCCGTGGCGCTGGTCGAGGGGCCGCACCTCTATAAACTGAACGGCTACTACTACCTGTTTGCCGCCCAGGGCGGCACCGTGTTTACCCACCAGGAGGTGGTGGCGCGGTCGAAAACCCTCGAGGCCGACAGCTTTGAAACCGAGCCGGGCGACGTGTTCTTAACCAACGTCGACACCCCGGACAGCTACATCCAGAAACAGGGCCATGGCGCGCTGGTCTCCACCCCGGAAGGCGAATGGTATTACGCCTCGCTCTGCGCCAGGCCGTGGAATCGCCCGGGGGAATCCATCTACGACCCGCGCGGTTGGTCAACCCTCGGTCGGGAAACCGCGATCCAGAAAGTGTACTGGGACGACGAGGGCTGGCCGCGTATTGAAGGCGGTCACGGCGGGAAAACCTTCGTCGAAGGGCCGAAAGACGCCATCTTCACCGAAAGCGCCAGTGATAATAGCCAGCAAGATGACTTTACGTCGCCAGCGCTCGACCCGAACTGGAATACCCTGCGGGTGCCGTTTACGGCCAAAATGGGCACCACCGGCAACGGTAAATTAACCTTAATCGGCCAGGGGTCGTTAGCCAATACCCATGACCTGTCGCTGATTGCCCGCCGCTGGCAGGCCTTCTATTTTGACGCCGCGGTGAAGGTGAAATTCGAGCCCTTCAGCTATCAGCAGATGGCCGGGTTAACGAATTACTATAACGACCGCCACTGGAGCTTCGTCTTCCTGACCTGGAATGAAATTAACGGCAAGGTCATCGAAGTCGGCGAAAATAACCGCGGGAAATACACGTCGTACCTGAAAGATAACGCCATCAAGGTGCCGGACGGCGTGGAATACGTCTGGTTCCGGACCAAAGTCCGCAAGCAGACCTACAGCTATGAATACAGCTTCGATGGCGTGACGTTCACCGAGATCCCGGTCCAGCTGGATGCCGCGGTGCTGTCCGATGACTATGTGTTGCAGAGCTACGGCGGGTTCTTTACCGGGGCGTTCGTCGGCCTGGCGGCGGTAGACTACGCCGGGTACGGTACCCAGGCTGAGTTTTATCAGTTCGAGTATCAGGAGCTGGGCGATAGGTTAGCGGCCGATGGGAGCTACAGCTGGGAGGCTGGCGAGACGCGGGATAAGTAAGAAAGAGCGGACCCACGCTACCGGTAAGGTAGCGTGGGGTTTGTGGTGTGTTTGATGAACGTAAAGCGAGCGCTGTCGGATGTCAGTCTGTGGGGCGCAGCCGGGCCTTCAGCTCTTCGGGGGTAAACGGCGGATCTCGCCGGTGCAGCATTGCATGGCAGTTGGGACATACCGGGATCAGATCGGTTTCTGGGTTCAGACGGTAGTCCTGCTTTATCCCGGACAGCGGAATGAGATGGTGGATATGGATAAAGCCCTGGCCGATATCGCCATAGCGGCTGGCCATATCCAGACCGCATACCTGACACCGGCAGCCATGCAGGCGAAGCGCCGCCTGACGAGCCTGACGGTCGCGCTCATAGCGATTGACCACCACCTGCATCGCCGCCCCTTCCACGTACTCCATGGTCGTCTGCCCCTCATCGGGGAAAAGCGCAACCTCGTCATCGCCAGCGCCCTGCGACGCGATCGTAAATCCTTGCTCCAGTAACAGACGCACGCATTTGGATTTAATCCCTCCGCTGAAATCCGCCGGGGTAAATTCCGTTCCTGTCGCAAGCGTGGCCGCTAACCCGACGATGGCTTTTGAAGGATACCGACGCCCCTCAAACTCGATCTCATACAGACGCGCGCTTTTAAACTGATGTGCAACGCCTGCATCGTAAGCGCGAATGGCGGCGATGATGCATTCCCTGGATAAATGGTCCGGTAGTTTTTTCATAAGACATAGCTATCTGATGGCGCGAAGCTTGAGTATAAATAGAAAGCTATGGGCTTTTCGAACAAATAACTGGCAGTGATAATTAAATCGCGATCCACGTAGAATCGCCGCATCTGGTAGGTTGATCGGCAAGGATTTTGCGAGCATCATCGCATTTATTTAGCTGCCAATGTAACGCTATGCCCTCCAGCACGCCCCTGCAACACGCGATCGAGAACATCACCATCTGGCGCAAAGGCGAACAGCGTGCGCCGCATAAACCACTATTGCTGCTGTACGTCCTCTCGCAATACCAGCGCGGCCATGCGCGGATGTTCGACTACGCCTCGGAGATACGCGATGAGCTGCATAGCCTGCTGGAACGCTTTGGCCCGCAGCGCCGCCAGTACCGGCCGGACATGCCCTTCTGGCGCCTGAAAGGCGACGGCTTCTGGGAGCTGTACAACAGCGAACAGTGTTCAACCCAGGGCAGCCGACAGCCGCCCGGCAAAGAGCTGGAGCTCTGTCACGTCGCCGGCGGCTTCGATGAGCCGCATTTTGCGCTACTCAACAGAAATAAGAAGCTGATCAATACCCTCGCCCATCAGATCCTCGAGGCGCATTTCCCGGAGAGTATTCAGGAAGAGCTGGCTGAAGAGATGGGGTTTGATCTGCTGCAGATCCGTAAAGAACGCGACCCGCATTTTCGCCAGCAGGTGCTGCGCGCCTATAACTATGAGTGCGCTATCTGCGGCTTCAATATGCGCCATGATAATACCTCCGTTGCCCTGGAAGCGGCTCATATCAAGTGGAAGCAGCACGGCGGCCCCTGCGAAATCCCTAACGGCCTGGCGCTCTGCGCGATTCACCATAAGGCTTTTGATAAAGGATCCATTGGTCTGGATGAGGATATGCGCATCCAGGTTTCGCCGGCGGTGAACGGCGGGGGCATCGTTGGCAGGCTGTTCTGGGATTTTAATGGTAAGCCGATTACCTTGCCGCAGGGGAAAGCATGCTATCCCCAGGAAGGGTTTGTGGCGTGGCACCGGCGGGAGGTGTTCAGGGGGTGAGGGGGATGGTGTGTGGGGTTAATGTTGAGCGTAGGGTTTAAGGATTGTGAATGTGTTTCGGAGAGGATTTCGTGGTTGATCAATGATTGGTCGTTGTTAGATTAAAGGGATTATTTATTGGTTGTTTTGATATTGATGTTTGTGAGTTGGTGCGAAGGCCGGACTCGAATTTCGCACCTAATAGACTGATATCAATATTATTTATAAACAGGAATAAATAGTTATACCCGCACTTGTACCCACAAGTTAAAATCCGTACAAAAAATAGACATCGCGAGTGGGTATAAATCCATACCAGTAGAATACTGATATGGCTGTTGAAGCAAGACTCAGGCAGGCAGGAACGTTTTCTTCAGAGATATCAATTCTCATCCACTCAGAACAAAGTCAGATTTGGCTGCGAAATGAACGCTAACCCTCGCTTTGCTATGCTAGTTCCCATGGCAAATCTCTGCGTCTATTTACTGGTTTTAGAGTACCTTCGTTTCTCAATTGTTGAGCGGCCCAACGAATGTCATATTGCCACGTATACAACATATCGCCGGAATCCCTAAGCTCAGCCTCGTAGCTGTCCCATACATACTTTGAGACTTCACGTGGCCAAGCGCTACCACCCCGTTCCTGAAGACACTCGATGATCCATTTTTTCATACTTTCCCTAGTTACCATCATACCTCCTAACTTTCGCCCATTTATCGATACATCCAAATATTAACATCGACATCCTTTGGCACAAGACGGGCTGTATCGAAGAACTTGTTGTCTCAATGAGCGAGGATCGGCCCCTCATGAGTTCAATTTGTTCCCGCAATCGGAAGAGTAATAGCAGTTTAACATTGCCTTAAAAATGAAATGTGATAAATTTCTGTGTGCAACATTAATCTAAAAGGAAATTACGGTGAGTCTACTTGAATTGATTGAATCAAAGAGGGCACATATCGCCAGAAATTCTTCAGAAAATGGAATATTAGGGGAACGCAGCCTACTTGATTCGCAAGCTTTATGGATAAAAAGACCTAAAGGGAAAGACATGAAAAATCTGCTAGCTGCGCTGAAGCAATTTGAAGATATTGAAATAAAGGCATCAAGCTTTGATTTTATTTCTATCCCTGAAAATGTAAGTGTTGACTTTAGTGACGTTAGCTCCTTGGCTGGAATATTAAAATCATTAACATTTATTGAACTTAAAACCTGCAATCAAAAAAGGGTCACCACTCCTGACTTCAGGAATTTCTTCTTTGCCATTACTGAGAACGAAATAATAGCATCAGAACTTCTCGGCGATAGGCACATAGTTGTACTACACAACAAAATAACGGGAGATAAACTGGTGACAACAATACCAGAAATTATAAATAGGGCCAATTCTAAGAACTGGCAGCTGTCTGTAAGCCTTGGGGCGCGAGAAGTTTAGCTTTTTATTTTAGCAAAAAACAAGTGTTTAATAATGATAGATATACTTTAATTAATACTATCACACCCCAAAATATAAAATATACGGTGAAAAGGAAGCTAAGATAATGACAAAGCTCCCTATTAAAATAACATGCTATAACTATAACAAAGCATTCTTTACTATTTTATCTCACACTTCATGACTTTGAAGGAGTATTTATCATTATTCCTAGACGCAACCAGAACATTGCCATCACCTAAAAATGAAACCTTAGCATTCTTAATGTTGGCACATGGACTTTTATCAAACATCTCGAGTGTATAAATCATCCCTTGAGATTTATTATTGATATATGATATATAATCATTACCTATGAGTCGTGAAAATTGAAAAATAAAAGCACAATAAATTATTAAAGATATAACTTGGATTATTAAAGTGCTTTTATGCAAAAACCTCTGCTGATTAGGTTCATATCCTGGCATTAAAAATTTCTTAAGCTTATCGTCATACACAAAAAACCAGCACCATATAGGTACTGACACCAAAATAACCGCGAACAGTAAGATCATACAAAGAGGCACGATCAAAGGAATCATCGAAGCCGCAATAAATATCAAAGAGTGAGGGAAGTTTGTTGGTGAAACTGAAGTTATATCATTGATCACCACACCTGAAAGACATAGGGCGAAATTCACACATAGCGTGCCTCCTAATATTAGGATCCATTTACCCAATGTTGTTTCATATGCTTTTTTATAAATAATAATTAGACTATGGAATACCGAAAAGCTCCAGTAAATCAAAGTCAGTATAAAGAACCCCTTCCACAAACCGTCTAACCCAAGGAAATTTAGAAGAAAACAAATGACGACTGCAGCAATAAGATTCCTTATTATTTTTTGAGACGTATCAAGTTTGGAGTTAAAGGTTACAAGTTTATTAACGGTAGTTTTTTTTATCATCTCACACCCTGTTTAGTTCTAATTTATCCCACAAGCACTGTCTTTTAGACCAACTAGAAATTAATTTCATGATATACCAATTAACTGAATTGATTCATATCTTCATCCTTTTTGATTTTAAGCATCTCATAATGAAATTACTAGATATCAGCACAATCATTTTCATGATACATCAGAGGGTTAACGGAGTAATGCTATAGTCAGAACTGTTGCTAATACTCTGAAACTAACCTAGTCCCTTTTTTCCACATTGACACAATCCTGAGTCTACCAATACCACTATTATCTCTGGTTTCCAGACAAGTCAGCAACGACCATTTACGGCAGGGCTGCAGCAGCCCTGCCGAGCTTAGATTTCAATCAACTCAGGGATCTCTAACGAACCATTGACTTCAATGCCAAGATATTGAACCTTACTTTCCAGTTTCTTATTAGCTAGGAGCCCTCCAGGATTATTCCAAGTAGAGTTTTCATATTTGCTCTTGTAGAGTTAGTTAACGTTGTGCAGGATAAATGACGATATAGACGTAACCGTGTGAACCAAGTGTATCGGCTTCGCAGGTGAAACCGTTGTGGTACAGGGTGACGCAGTGGGCATAGCGAGGATTCATTTCACCAGTGGTCAACATCGATTCCATCTGGCTGATAAAACGTGGGAATACTTCATCCAACTTCAAAGATTCTGCGTTACTGAATTCACCGGTAAAGCTGACCCGGTCAGCCAGATAGTGCAGTCGGTTTCCCTCCTGTACCAGACGAGCGCCAAAGCAAGGCGTTACATTACGATTCAGTCCCCACTGGAGAAATGTATCGTTCTCTGAGTCAGTAGATTTCATTGAAGTACCCTCATATCCAGCCTCGCTCTGCAAACGACACAATGCCATCTGATCCGATAACCAGATGATCGAGCGTGTTCACATCAACCAGTGCCAGCGCTTCTTTAAGCCTGCCCGTAATGTTGCGATCGCACTGGCTGGGCTCCGGATCACCGGATGGATGGTTATGCGCCAGCACGACAGCTGCAGCATTGAAGCGAAGCGCTGACTTCAATACTTCTCGAGGATGGACCCGGACATGGTTAATCGAACCGGCAAATAGCGTTTCACTCTCCAGTAAACGGTGCTGGTTATCGAGATAGAGCACCATAAACACTTCCCGTTCTTGTCCTGCCAGATGTAACCAAAGCCAGTCACGGGCAGCAGTACTTGAGGTAAATTCTATCCCAGGCTGGCGCAGATATTTATCCAGCAGGTTGATAGCCCGGTGGATGGTCCGTTGGGCATAAGGTGTCAATCCGGATGTCGCTGGGAGCAGGCAACCATGCTGGGTCATAACCGCCAGCGGAAAGAGTTCAGGCTGAGATGACAGCGGGGATAATGCGGTATTCATGTCAGGCATTCCTCAGTCGATGAGATGCATAATGGCGCTGCACTCTGGATGGTGTAGCGCGAAGTCACGTAAGTGATAATAGTGTTCAGTCATCGCGTCACACTCGGTGCGACAGGCATGGTGGCTGTATGCCATCAGGCAGACGACTATCCCTGCCGCTTCGCCAGTAAGTTCCGCGCCGTTGCCGTTCATGCTGTTGAACAACGTCCACTTCTCACCGTCGGGCTCCGGAGCCATAAATGCGCCGCCGTTGCTGAGTGTGTAAAAGCTCCAGACGCCGCCGCTGTAATCAGCGCACAGACGATCCATCCAGCCAAATATTTGGGGCTCAAGGGTTATCCATTGTGGGATAGATCCAAAGTGCTTCGGCCAGAAGCCGATACGTAACTCGTCAGGGACTACCGAGGCAGTAATTGCTGCCTGCTCAGCGAACTCAAGGTTTTGTGTATCCATTAAACTATCTCCTTATGCTGGTGTTGTTGTTTAACGCCCGAAAAACTCGAGCATGTTTTCTGCCATCACCCACAGGGCGCGATTAAGCTTCACATCGCCGTCAATGCCGGTAACAGCACGGGTGCGACTGCTTTTCCCCTGAGCGGTTCGCCCTGACAGACCTCCTTTCATCAGGTTCTCCTGCACGCGCTGGTAGACGGTCCACAGGTCATCGCTGTAGTCCTCCCGACGACGCGGAGTCAGCAACTGTGATACCGTGACCGGCTGGTGGTCTTCACCAAAGCGATACCTCAATGCGGCATCTGCCAGCGCGTGACGTGCCGGGGCTGGCAGCGCCAGCGACTGCATTGCATCGCGTTTCTCATCCACCCGGTCAAACACCCCAAGCACTTCGTAAGCCCCTTCAATCACCTTCTCGACGACATTACCTTTATGCGGGACCCGCACTTCGCCGAATGACTGGCCGCAGACCAGACCATTGGTACAGACGCCACGAAACAACCCCGGCAGCATCTGGTAGCTCGAGGAGCCGTCATGACTGTTGAGCAAAATGATTTCCGGTACCTGATGCCCGGTCAGTTGACCAGCACGACGCAGGCGCAGCATGTGCTTGGTGTGCTCCCGCTTGCCCAGGTCACGGACCTTCGTCTGGCAGGCAAAGAACGGCTCAAAGCCTTCACGCTGCAGGCTTTCGAGAATGGTAATGGTAGGGATGTAGGTGTAACGGTCTGAACGAGATTCATGCTTGTCACTCCCGAACACGCTGGGGACATGGCTCATCAGCTCTTCATGGGTCAGAGGCCTGTCACGGCGTATCTGGTTTATACGGCCAAAGCGGCTGGCTAATCGCATGGCTAATTCCTTATCTGATAATGAAATAAAAACAAAAAGGCCATGTTCCCGAAGGAGCATGGCCTGTTGCTATCTGGTGTTGGTGTGTTGCGGGCTGTAGAGAACTGAAATGTGAAAGATTAATCGCTGTAATGGGTGGTTCTGCAGCCACTGAGGTCAGACAATTCTTTCTGCGTATTCTTCAGCCCAGGACTGAAGGAGCCAACTTTGTTATTGTTGACGTAAACATCGAAATTAGACGACTGACCCAACGTGTCAATAAATGACACCCAGGCGTTATCGCCATTCCTCCAGCCGAGGGATGAAGGTAACGGATACTGGCTGTTATCCATGACCACCGTTATTTCTGTCCCGTCATCGTGAGAATCCAGCATCGTACCATTGGGCAGGGTTACTAATACGCCATGCTGCAGAATGTTTTGCTCATCCGGATTACCGGTGCAGTTGAGGTTAAAAATGACCTTCTCGGGGCTACTGATAATGTATTCCGTCACGCCCATCCCAAAACCACTCGTCCACATATTGGGAATAGCCTCTGCTGTTGATACAGAAGCCAGCATAGCTAATGTAAATATTACGTAAGGCAGTCGCATAATGTTGTCCTCAAATCATGTAATAAAGCTTTTGTTGTTTAAAACAATAAAGTAATGAAAAAACAGTTGGATTATTTTATTTGTTTGTAGCGAAACGCTTCTTTTCCGGCATAAATCCCGACAAGATCGTCATAACGAGGGTCCTTTTTATTCGGGCGGAACGTTACTTTCATATCGGGACTGCACATATCCTTCATGGTGAGATTGAATTCTTTACCTGGCGTAATCGTATAGCCTGTTGCTACACCGTCTTTACTGGGAGTGATCCACCCCCATATGCCACCCGGACAATCTCTGGAAGGTTTCGAGCGAACAACAATAAACCATCCCATTGAATCCACTTCCGTCGCTGTACACAGTTTTCTGACCTGTCGGTGGGCATCACACCAGAATATATTCCCACTCTTATTATTCACTGCCGCAGGCAGGAACCCGCTATAAGGACGTGCTGCGTGAGCATTACCTGCGATAAGTAAGGGAAAAAATATGACTGGCAGTAAAGACAATAATTTCAATTTTTTCATTAGATTAACCTTACATTCAATTGTGGAGACCATCTCTAATCAGTTTGTCCGGATTGCCCCCGACTTTCTGATGGAGAAAATGAATTCAGCGACTGCTGAATAAAACGGAAATGAGGTAAGGCAGAGATAAAATGTTTGTCCTCCGACAGTTGATAGAGAAGCTCACTGCGAATAAATGTTTCCCGCGATGGCCTTACCAGATGAATCTCATCCAGCCGGAAGACACGTAATTGCCTGTTATGTTCAGCGACAAGATACCAGTAACCGTCAAGAGCGATTAGCCGGTAAGGTGCGATGGCCTCATGACGCTCCCCTTCAGTCAGAACGGTGATGCGCTGACATCCCGAAATAGCTCTGACCAGCCTGTAGAAGCAGAGCTTTCCTGCCGGGGGATGAGGTCTGTCCTGATGCCATACCAGACAGGGTCGATCATCACAGTCCAGCAGGCTGCTGATCAGTCGCCGGTCAAAGCCAGGGAAAACCCCGGCCAGCCCCGTGCGGTGAGCAAAGGTCAGAATATCTATTTCCTGCCGCGTACTGTGAATATCCGAGCGCAGACTGCACTGCCCCTGGTAATAATCCAGGTCGAGATACATCAGACGTTCCCGAAAGTCACGACGCAGCGTGCGCTCTGACACCCCGAATTCAGTTGCCAGTTTGCGAATAAACAGAGTTTCACCGGACACCAGGCGGCTAATAATCAACGACAACCTGACGGCAAGCCGGTCATGTCGCCGCTCCTGAAGCGTCATGAAAGATTTCTCCTGAGAAGTTAACTCTCTGAATTAATACTGATTACTTTAAAGGAAGGAGTGGACAGGGTATGGACAACATCGGAACTATTTTTTATGAGCAGCCCGGCCTTGTGAGCGCTCGTCTGACAGACAATGATGCTTCGCCTGATTTAATTGATGATAAAACGCAGTGGAAAGGACGTGTCCACAATCAACAAATCATTAACAACCAGTTCATCATTCGCAGAGAAAATTGCGATATCAGAAGAATATCCAGTCCCAGATGGCCCGTGCGACCGACACCACCGCATCACGCACGCTACGAATCCCCGTTTTCAGCGATGCAGACAGGAACGAAGATGATTCAGCCGTATCGAAAACCCGGCCCACAGCTTCACCGAAACTGTCACGGGCCTGCGACTTTACCGGCTCTGTGCAGAGTCTCCCGTGCAGTTGTGTCACCACCGGGCTGGTGGCGCGGTCAGGCAGACAGCGCATCATGGTTGCCACCATCTCCTCAATGCCCCATCCAGTGCTGGCGGACACCGCACAGACCGGATGATGCGATTTGAACATCGCCATAATCGCAGCCTGCTTCGCTTTAAGATTTCCCAGTTGGTGCGGTGAAGGTTTGCTGGTGAGAGTATCCCATTCATGACAGGGTTCGATTTTGTCGGCCTGGTTAATTACAAACTGTACCTTTTGCCTGTAAGGTTGCATCACGCCGTGCCAGAACTGCTCGTCCACGGTTAGTGCCCGATCATCGGCCTTAATGACCCACAGCACCAGGTCCAGCTCTGGCAGCATACGACGGTACAGGGCCCGGTATTCGTGATCCCGCCACCCGTTTTCGCCCACGCCCGGTAAATCAACAATCACTAGGCTGTGACGACCGCTGCGCAACCGGAAGCGCAGTACGTCGCGGGTGCAGGCGTTCACGTCACTCACCGGAGACACCTCGCCCCGGAAAAGTTCGTTGCAGAGAGAGGATTTACCAGCACCACTTTTGCCCATGATGCCAATCACCGGCTCGTAATGGGTCAGGTTCTGGATACGTTCAAGAATAAGCTGGCGAAGCGTATGCGGAAGCGACGCGAGCGGTTGTTCAAAGGCCTGAAGGCCGTTAGGTTTATTCATACAGTAGTCTCAGCGTGAAAAATAAAAAACCCGCTTTCCAGTCAGGAAGGCAGGGATTCACGGAGATAATATCTAACTGAAATTATTTGGAATTTTAGATTAACACGTAAAGGAAATTGTGCAGCGCAGAACTAAAAGATGTCCGCTGAGTGCCAGGAGCGGAATTTTCGCGCCTATCAAGAGATGGCCAACTTCAGTTTGTCAATAGAGAGGATATACTGCAAAGTATATGATGTCACCTATGGTTCGGTAGCCAAATTCACTATGCCACAACAATCGGCTTTGAACTTGCCAATGAAATCCAAGGTATCCACAACATAAGGATTACTGGGGTGACGGTGCTTTGTGCTGTTCTGTACCTAACTCGCGAGGCTGAACCGGGAAACTGATGTAAATAATAATTAAGTTCAATGTTAAGGATTAAAATGTTTAGAATAAATTCAATCATGAACGACAGTCGAGACAAGGTAAGAGTCCATGACTTTAGTGAAGACTCACATAAAAATTATTACACAATTCTCACTGGCGATAATGCAAGCGGCAAATCTAGTTTATTAAGTAAGGCTATAAATTTCTTTCTGTTTAGCAATGTAAATAACAAAGATCGCAACCCCGCTGTTGAACTTGAATGTTTATCAGAGAGGAATCCTAGCAAAATCATTGCCATATGCAACTCAAAGTTTGATAGATTCACATCCAATAAAATCCTCAATGATAAATTAAATAATAAAGAAGCAACTCAAATTACAATGAGTTACATTCACCCAGAGGTAAATGACAATACCAGGAGAGGGATATCGGGTATTGTTGACCAATGCATTAAAAATTCATTGCGTCATAAAAACATAAGAGGTTTGCAAGACGCTAATAGAGTGAAAGAAGCATTTATGATGTTTGGGTTGCAATCTGATTTGCACCTTAAGTGTACTTTGAATACACAAAACATAAAGTATGTCTTGTCTATATTAAGCAGCCTGGTTAATGGTGGGGTGATACTGTCTGACGAAGGTATTACGCATACTAAGAAAATTGATTATTCAAAAAACGAAGAGTTAAAAAATAAAAACTTCAAGTTGGACAAGTCTATTGAGATTATTTTAAGAGAAAGTGAATATAAAAACCATTTGGATGGGTTATACGACACGTTGCTAATGTTAGATGCAGGGAAGTTTACACAGGGAAATTTTAGTAGTATATATTTTTCTGTTGCAGAAGGAACAATTAGCACGGAATCTAAATATCTATTTGATGATCTAAATGAAGCTGAAATAATTAATATTTTATTTGTATTGGATGTGATTAATGTTTCTGATATTCAGGTTATGCATCTTAACTCAAAAAAAGAAGTCAACATAGTTTCACTGAGTTCTGGGCAGAGAACATTATTCGGCAATGCAATTGTATTAAGTGGATATGTAGAAAAAAACTGCATGATATGTATTGACGAACCAGAGAATAGTTTACATCCTGAATGGCAACTTAATTTTATGCGTTTCATCTCTCTTTTATGCCCCGACACTCTTGAAGCTCATATACTTATTGCGACGCATTCACCTCAAATTATTTCTGGCATGCAGTTTGATAATGGTTGTGTGCTGTCCCTAGAAAAAAGAGATAATTTTGATTCAATAATAAGAAAAGAAAACAAATATGAAGAAGGTGGTTTTTATGAACTACAGCCTTTGAAAGCCTATAGAGAGCAGTCTGCTGGCAAACAACTTACAGGTGTTTTTAAAAGCCCTGGGTATAAAAATGACTTTATCATAAAAAAATTACTCTTAATACTGTCTAAGATATCAAAAAAAATCGCTCTTACAAAAGATGATAATGAATTTATGGACGAAATCAGCATACTCATTGATAAAAAGAGAATACCGGAAGGAGACCCTGTACAACTGATATTCAAGCAGATCCTTAGCTTTGAGTATGCAAGGAACTCTGATGATTAATAGATCTATTGTATACAGCGCAACAGCTCAGGAATTTGTAGATACATTCAATGGAGACGCCTCGCATTGGGATGGTACGTGCGCAGTGCGTAAAGCCTTCCGAAAAGAAGTTAGAGATTATCATCGCGATGAACAAGAGTTCACATGTCCTTATTGTGGGAGATTAAGAGAAGAATTTCATGGTGGGCAATGGGATATTGATCATATTATCCCCAAATCTTCTTACCCACTATATCTCTACACCCCAAGAAATCTTGCTGTTACGTGCAAAGACTGTAATACGCATAAATCCAAAAAAAATCCACTACTAATTACACTCGACAGCGGAGCACCCTACCCTGAGAATACTGAGTCTTACAAAATAATACATCCGCATTTTGACTCTTACAATGAACATATTACGCTAAGAAAAGATAAAAAAGGTCGATCATATCATGAAGTAATTACAGATAAAGGCCGCGAAACTTTCCTTATGTGCAATTTGATTCGGTTCAGCGAAGTGATTTGTGGCACCTCTGAGTTTATTCCTGAGTTGGGAACTGAAATTGGTATCACTAATAGCTTTAGTGAGTCAGTTCAAGTATGGTTGGCGGATTATGACGATCTAAATCCTATCGATGCGGAAATCGCCTTACAGGCTCTGATGCAAAAAATAAGCCTGCGTTGACACCTAGTCAATTGGAAAGATAACAGACAGTGTAGTTAACAGTAGTAATGGGCGTGTTAAGCTAATTTTATTTAGCTATTTAGGGAGCAAAATGCTCCCGCTAATTAATATACAGTAAAGTTAGTGACGCTTTCATCTGGCAGTAAGAAAGCCGCAAACTTCCGCTCCTCGCTCATTGCGGACCTTCAGATCAGCTAGCCTGCACGCTTCGAGCCAGAAGTAATCGTTCTAATTTTCATACCTCAGCTATGTACTCTGTACGTAACGGGACAAGAGGGAGTAGTTAGAGAACCCTGGTCGATTCAGATTCATAACAGCACTGAGAAATCAGACGAAGAAACCACTGAGATCACAACGCTATTTAGCAGATCGCCGATAAGATTTCGCCGCTTGCCAGGCATGTTTCATCTTCTCAATAAACTCCAGCTTCTCTTCAGGTTGGACATTCCACACATCTATAGCCGCAATAATCATGTCATAACGCATAGACGTATTATAAGGGCGAAGATAGCCCGCTATTCGTCCTTTTCCTTTGAGATAATCCCAGAGATATACTAACTGAGTTTCATCATCTCGTGACATCCAGTCAAAATCTGTCAGAAAAAAATCATATTGCTCAAGCCAACGCTCATGCAGTTTTCTGAAATAAGAGATCTTATCTCCAAGTGAGCATGGAGCTTCATCAATGTACCTCATCACACCATTGATCAGTTCACGCTCAGTTACCGGAGTGGGATTGTACACATCGGTACTTGCTCCCGCGTTCAGATAAAATCGGGAGAAAACACGTTTCGGTTTTTTCGAAGCAGTAGACTGTGGATTTGTTATCAAGTCCCAATCAATATCGTCCAAATCTATATTCAAATTAGAGAAATCAATATTGGTGAAGATATTATCGCCCATTAAAAGAGAATTAAAATCACTAGAACAACCGACGTCATTCCCCAACCCACCAAGCGTCAACCCTGCAGATTTTACTGGGTATTCAAAAATGTAATGGTGAGCAAACCACGATGCTCTAGGTGTACCTTTGAAACAATCAAAATAATCTTTATCAATCAGTTGCAGGTCAGCCCATTCTTTAAGTGTTTTCCGCGCAATTTTGATTCTGTCCTGATCGCCATGAAAATGCCGTTCAAGAATCTGAGAGATCAAGCGTCGAAAATCATCCGGCGTATCATAAGTACTGCACAGTAACGAGTGATCTGTGTTGAAAATCCTATTTAACGTTTTTAGGAACATTATCTCGTAGCGGATCATATCGTAATGCAACATCATCTCTTCCCTCTAACTCTGGCTCCTGAACACAGATTAGCATGAGCATCTTTTTGGTAGATGGAGGAGAGTCACAGACCTGAAGAATGACTGATTTTTAACTGATATCCTGCTGATTTTATTGTGATAATACTCTGACATTTCACTGCGTTATTCCTGTGTTTTTTACTCTATGAATCTCCTCTGTTCACCTCATTAGAATCGTTCAACAGCAGATATGAACATTTGGGTTTTTAGTATAATTAAGGGGTACTCCCTGTTTCTATACCACCCTGTTCACAGCTCCTTCCCCCAATCATTAACCCTGCCTGTCATCCCCTTGATACACAGTTCCTTGTATCTGCCGTATCCCCGCTTCTCTTAAAAATTACATCTCATCCCAATCCTTTGCACTCCATCTGACAAAGGATAAATCAATGCACACACCTTACCCTTTTTACCCTAGATACACGATGAACTGGTTTCTACTGTCTCTGATCAATAACCACCTGAATCAGCTACTGAACCGATACTCGCGAATACAGGCACTCAGACTCGACCTGTTCTATCAGAAAGGTACAGAGCGTTATAAACGTCATTCATGGAATGAAACCGAGCAAGAGGTGCGCATGCTGGTTGAACGCACCGTGCAACACACAAATCTGGCAGGGTATTTCTGGGTACTCGAGAACTCTATAGACCACGGCTGCCATGCCCATATCGTGTTCTATCTCGACAGGCACCTTAATCAGGCTACCTACCCAATAGCTGAGAGAGTCGGAACAATATGGCGGAAAATCACGCAACGAGAAGGGTATTACAACCGCTGCGAATACAAACCTACTTATGACGTCAGTATTGATAAGCCGGTGAACTACGATGATACCGAAGCCATCGATAACCTGCGCTACATCATCAGCTACCTTGCCAAAGAAGAGCAAAAGCACGGTCACTATCACTATGGAGCCAGTGAGGTACCGCCACCCAGTGGACTGGGGCGTCCTCGCACATTGTAACTTACGTTCTGCACTTTTTTACGTATCAATCCATTGATGTGGAAGGGCTGGTGGTAACGAGCGATCAACCACCAGCTCAGGATAATCCCACAATGGAAGACAGCATCATGACAAAACATATTTCTTTAATCGATGACCAACTGGTGGATATGCGGTTCATCACGAAGCTAACGGGGCTGACGGATAAATGGTTCTATAAGCTGATTAAAGATGGTCTATTCCCGAAGCCAATTAAGCTGGGCCGCAGCTCCCGCTGGCGACAGAGTGAAGTCGAAGACTGGCTACTGCAACGTATTGCGGACTCACGAGGCGGTTGATACGCTCAACTCTCTCTGAATTTTATTGTAGTAAGCCCCTTCGCTTACCAGTTTTCCCTGACACAGCTCACCTGAAGTCACCAGCTATTACCAGTAGCTCCCCTTCAAACGACCTAACTTGATAAACCTGCCAGACTACCCGAACAGGGACGGCTGACGTCTACGCATCGTCTGGCGGTAAGGGGCCCAAATATGTTTGCCAAATCTTCTATCGTACTCGACGGTAATTGTCGCCTGACCGGTGCAAGAACGACACAGCAGTATCAGTATGGCCATTACGGCAGTCCCTGTGTGGCAGTGCGCTGCAATTCAATCCTTAATACGACACAAAACGGCCGTGGTTTGAATACGGTGCAGAAGATCTCACGAAGAGCTACGGCGAGCAGTACTGCCCATATGTAAAGCCCGTTGTGACAGAGACCTGTCATATCCGGCAAATGCAACATTATGTATAGGATGTCCGTTGGTTTCCGTGGCTGTTTGGCACTGTTACGGCTGCGACAGCGATTGCCACGGAGAACGCTACTGCCTGACCTACCGGACCGGTGAGTACAGCCGGGTGTGCTCTGATGCTCAACATAAGATTCTTGAGGTAACGGTATGCGCCTACTGAAATGTTACCCAGCAAATGACCGTGAAGGTCACTTTGTGACCGCCGGTGAGGTCATGAGTGTACCGGGGCAGATATGGAGTTTTGCCTCCTGCTGATGTTGTCTGGTGTTGCATGCCGGCACTTTTAGCGACCCGGCGTGGTTTGAACACGATACGCGGGCCGTGGCCTGGGATGTGCTGATGAACTTTGCCCATCTTGCCCCGGAAGTGAAGGCTGAGGCCTGGTAGAGGAAGCTGCGCAATATGCTCAACGGAATGGATGCTACGGTAATGACGCTGTTCTCGTACTGTGTGTAGTGCGGTGACCATTATCAGGGGGGAAGCAATGTTACCGGTGCCAGACCGGTATCTACAGCATCGAAGAAGCTAACTGGCAGAGAAACTACTGCTGCAGTACCAGATAGTTCCTCATTCTTATGAACAAGATACTGCCGTAGAGGCGGTGTCCCCCCTGATTTAACTCGAAGAGGTTTGCATTGTGAATCATTCTTACACACGGGCTTCTGATGCTATCAGCACGGATGCCGTCAGCACGCGTGCATTTCTGCAACAGGCTGTTGACCATTACCCGCGACTGGCGGCATTCAGCTTTACGCTGAAATTTCCGTATCGTGAAGTCATGAGTGAATACCGGTCATTGATTCTGCGTTTTCATACTGAGTTCTGGCTGCGCACAGGCGAATATTCGCGCCTGTGTCAGTAGGCACGCCGTCATTCGCCTCCCACAGTACTACACTGGTTGTGGGAGTCTGTCAGTGCACCAGAATGCAAAATGCTGCTGTTGATGAATCTTGTTACACTGGGGGCTATAAGCAACGTACAACATATTGAGAATGCTCAGCAGGCAACAAGCGAGATCATACGTGACGCATGGCTGACTGTGACGGGTACTGATCGCAATGGTGTCACGAACATAACGCCGATTATCGTTAATCGACCGGGTAAAGACGTTTATATTGCGCCATTTAACCAGTTACAAAAACAGGTTCAGGCGATGTGTCAACCCGTAGCGATAGCAAAAACGGGGACGGGCTAACACATTCTCATTAACTTGTGTGGGGGACTCTATTGGGAACTATAATCAGGACGTTCAAATGATTTGCACAAGCATCAAAGAAGTACGGTCAGGTATGGTAGCGCCTGGGTCGCAAGTATGCCGCCAGCAGCATTTTCCAGCACCACTTTGTACTCCCTACTGTAACTTTTATGACGGCCCATTTGGGCTTTGGTGATGCCGCCTGCGCTTGCAGGGTTTGCAGCCAGTGACAACCTTAGGGAGGGCGTCCACCACATCGCTTTATGCATAAAGCTCAGCTATGCATGTTAGGAGGGAGGGGCAAATCGACGAATCAAAGAATCACGCTGTTGCATGGGTCATCAACAGGCTTAACAAAACGAAGATATTACACTTTAATAGCTAGAAAAAACGCTCATAATGGCATCCATAAGAACAAAAAACCTGTTCCCTAAGCTTCCAGACCTAACTTTATTCAGGAAAGTCGGTGTGTAGAGCTGTCAACATTTGCATCTGCGTAGTGTTTGGTTACATAGAACTCTATCGCATGATAACTAAACACCACTTACGAATATTAATAACGTAAACAAATTCAGGATGTAAAGTTGAACGCACAAGCACAAAAACATCGACAACTAGTACTTTCTATTCTTCAGAGCGAAGCGCTACATCAGCACCAAGTAACAGCAGCTACCAAAGTATTTGATGCTTTAACTGGCAATGTGCGAGCAGTAGTGACAGCCGCCGAAATGCAAGCAGGTAAATCAGGCATTTCGCTAGCCCTGTGTTGCTTACAGCGATTAAGTCTCTCCGAGACAGATATTTGCAATCGTAAGCAGCTAAAAGACACACTTTACCTGGTTACAATGCCTGATACCGCCCTCAAAGAACAAGCTGAAGAAGACCTCAAGCTTGCCAAGAATGTTGTCGTCAGTAATTTTGTGAACTTCGAAAAGGCATTGGAAAATGAATTTAAAGGCAATCCACCTAAGCTAATTATTATTGATGAATGTCACTATGGCTCAAATGTCACTGCTGTTCGATACAGTAGGATCTTCGACTACCTGGAACAAGAGAACGATAGTTGTAAAGTCGTCTTCATCTCTGCCACCCCCTTCGGTGCTCTCTATGGAGCAGAGACTGAATATCAAGAAGCTCTAGAACTTCAACAAGAAGCTAAGAATGATAATGATGCAGAACTATTAACTCAAGCCCGAAATGTTGCTGAAGCGGCCTTAAAAGACTCAATCTTGCGTCGAGACTTTAACACCCGCCTGGTATTCCACAAAACTAGCGATGAATACTACGGCGTCCGAGAGATGCTAATGAATAGTAAGGTCAAAGGCCTTGAGGATGAAAGTCGTAATTTCCTTTGCAAGTCCGTTCAACGCGATGAGTTTGTTCAACAATTTCTGAGTCATAAAGGTATGGGATGGTCACTCGTAAGGGTGCCCGCTGGTTTGGCGATGGAAGCTAAGCAGTTTCTCATATCGCAAGGCATCGATGAGAATGCTGTTTACATTATTGGTAATTCATTAGCAGGGGTACCAGAAGATGAACATTGCAGCATTGAGCAATTCAAAAAGGAGTTTGATGATGCTCAGTTGTTCGAAGAAAAACTAATCGCTATTACTGTTGCTGGAGCTCGAGCTGGTATCAACTTCGGTGCGATGATGAAAAATAATCTCATCTCGACGTGGGATAGTACAGTTGCCAGTGTTGCAGCAGTGGTGCAAGCCAACATTGGCAGGGCGTGTGGTTACCATGAAAACAACTCTTCAACTCATTTCACTAACTTAAATGCAGCTGAGGCTTATGCTTGTATCCTTGACCATCTTGAAAACACCTGCTCTGACCAAGCAGCGTCTGATTTCGAAGGGTTAAAAGAGTTTTTTGAAGATGTGTGCCAGGAATACCATGTCAACGGTTTGGATGTTGGGTTAACTATCAAATACAAACGTCGTCGCCCAATCGGTGATGTTGAAACGTATAAAACTGATAGCTACATTGCTGTACCCGCAAAACTTCTTGACGATGATGCAGAGTTCACCGAGTACACAAAAGATAAGTATCTTCTTCAGGCGATCGATATTATTCGCAAAGAGTTCACGATTAAAGGTGCGCCAAGCGTCAAAGGTAATCGAGCTATGCGAGGTAAAGGCAAGAACTGGATCAAGGCACATTGGGTCAATGGGGATAGTTACAATAACCCCGAGAAGGCACGCGCTGACGGAACTCAAAAAGAAAAAACTAAAACCCACACCCAACAAATTGATAATGGGGAATATTTAGAGTTTAACCGCGTTGTAGCACCTGGTTCCGGAGAGTTATCTGAAGATAAGTTTGTGGTAGCTACCATTTTTAGCGTTTACAACATTTCTCGCCGAAATGTCGCAAAGAAAATTATGACTCTTGAAGATGTTTGGGAGATGTGCGACTACTTTGGTGTTGAGCATGATGACACTCTACTTGTTATCTACAAGCGCGGTGAGTATGACCTTGAACGTACTCTTGCTAAGAAACAGCACAACGAACTTCCTGAGCAGTCAGGTGAGCTTAGCGATGAATCCCATTTCTCTGACAAAGTAGAATCTACTTATTAATACAAGGGGCTGCATGCCCCCTAAACTTTATATTGACATATGAATAGCTCAAATAAGTATCGCAACTATGTCCAGTGTTCAATGGCTGAAAATACTTTTGAACACCAACGCAACGCTGCTGAGAAAGCATTTACTAAATTGAACTCTGGTTCAAAAGCAGTGATCCTTGCTGCGGAAATGCAGTCAGGAAAATCAGGTATCGCTCTTGCCCTTGCCTGCCTTCAGAGACTATCTTTACCCGATGAATTATTGGCTAACCGGAAATACTTAAAAGATACTTTATATCTTGTGACAATGGCAGATCTGGCACTTCAAGAGCAAGCAAAGCGTGACCTTGCCCCCTGCAAAAATGTCGTTGTTAGTAACTTCACAAATATAGATAATGCGCTTAAATCGGATTTTAAGCGCCAACCACCTAAGCTCATCATCATCGATGAGTGTCACTATGGTTCTGGCATTGATAGTGTTCGCTATGAAAAGGTATTTAATTACCTGGAACAAGTTAATGTAGACTGTAAAGTTGTATTTATTTCCGCAACTCCATTTAGCTCACTCTACTCAGCTAGCGAAGATTCCATTCTACGTCACAGCTTCAATACGTCTTTGGTATTTCACAAAGCTAGTGATGAATATCATGGCATTCGACAAATGCATCGCAGTAACCAGCTGGTCAAACTTGATGATGATCAACGCGATTTTTGTGAAGATTCACTGCTACAAAAGCGCTTTATACGCCAGTTTAAAGAACATCAGGGCGTAGGCTGGTCACTGATTAGGGTTCCATCAAGTCAAGCAAACATAGCCAAACAAGTACTGATTAATCAAGGTGTAGATGAAGAGCAAATCTTAATCATAGGTCAAAAGCTTGTTGGCGTTGGCGATCACGAACTCTCATCTATCGATGACTTCAAACGAGCGTACGAAACAGCAGCAATGTTTGATGAAAAGATAATCGCTATAACTGTGGCTGGATTTCGCGCTGGTATTAACTTTGGCCAAGAAATGAAAAACACGCTAATAAACACATGGGATAGCTCTATTGCCAATATAGCCGCAGTGGTGCAAGCCAACGTTGGCAGAGCATGTGGATACCACCAGAATACTCAGGCGAAACATTTTACAAACCTGGAAGCTGTTCGAGCGTATTCAGAACTACTTGATCATCTTGAGGCCAGCGATGAATTGAATGATTTCGATGGGTTACGGTATTCATTTGAAGATATTTGTGCGAAATATCAAGTCAGAGGCTTTGACCGAGGAATGTTTATCACCCCTTTTTCTGAAACTGTAATCACCAAAAAACGTGATGATTCGGAAACATTTCTAACTCAAAGCTATCTAGTCATTCCTGGAAAATTGTCTGAGCCCGAAGTTAATTTCAGCGCCTATACCAACGATCCACAGCTGCTTGAGGCAATCAAATTAATTCGTGACGAATTCCTGAATGAAGGAACGCCCTATCCTAAATCTGGTCGTGCAATGCGAGGTGATGATAGAAACTGGATAAAAGCTCAGTGGGTAAATGGAGTCACCTATAATGACTTCTCGCCGAGCTGTGCGAAGAGCAGAGTGCTGGATTTTAATTCACGCCTGGAGCTGGGTGAAGATGTAGAATTCAACTTAATTGTTAACCCTGGTGGCGGAGAGACCACTGCTGACAAACTCATAGTTGCGTGCGTATTCAGTATTTATAATCTTTCTAAACAAAAAGATGCTTACAAACGTGCCATGGACCGAGAGGATATGCGGGAAATTAGTGAAGCCTTAGGTTGTGAATATGACGATACGATTATGGTGCTCTATCAGCGCGGAAACTACTCTAGTGGAGTGACAGAACAAAAAAAAGTAACTACAAAACAGCTATCTCGCATCCGCAATTCCAGCGTGTTCAAATAGCTAAAAGCCGCTGTTATAAGCGGCTTTTAGAAAATATTCGATGAAACTTATTTTAAGTAATAAAATTCTAGTCCTTAGTAACTTTAATTACAGGTGTCAGGCATTCTTGCAAACTTAGGCCACCATGATTGTAGTAATCTCCCGCAGTAAATGCACTGATGCCTGGAGCCATGGCAAGTGACACTGAGGAATTCCAATACCACTCTACCTGAGGCAAATTCGTACTGGCATTATCCTTGAGAATAGCACATCTTGATAAGTACTTACGAACCAATGGTTTTTCAAGATCTGCTTTAGGTAATTGATCTGGAAGCCATAACCAACCATGATCCGTGACAATACGGATTTGCTTCCATCCAGCTTCAAACAAATAGCTAACCCTATCAGCTATTTCTTCAAGAACATCATCAATACCAAGAGGTAATTTTCTTTGCTGCTGATGTCCCAGGTTATCCAGGTCACCTGTTTGTAGCCACGCTAAGCCATTAGGCTCACCAGTATCCAATCCTTCAAGGTATTGCCACCCCTGTTGTGCCAATGCTTTTTTTAATTGATAGCTACTAAACTCACTACCCGTTGCCACTACTGAAGGCTTAAAATCCTGAGTGTCATAAGCACCGTTCAAAAGTGCAGCAACAGGAGTAACCGCAGCTTTCGCTGTATCAGTTAAAGATGGCAGAGCACTCCATTGTGTTTTGGTATCGACAATCAAATGACGCGCAGTAAGCTTACGCTCTAATACTTTAGCGCAATCAAAACGCAAACCATCTACAAAAAACACTACCATCCCTTTAACCTGGTAAGTAGCTGTCGCTTCCTTAATTTCAGTATTCCCAGGATATCCTTTTCTTTTAACCAACTGTTGGAAGTTAAGCGATACCTCGTTCAACCAAGGGGAATATATTAGTTTTAATACATTTGCGACTAATTCCTGTTGGCCCGGTTCTTTTGCCAATGCCATGGCCTGCAACGCTGCAGCATCGACTTGCCAGAAGCACTCCTGATATAGCTCTGCCATCTCTTCCGGTGACTGATGATTGAACACTTGCTGGGTCAATTCAGCGACTTTTGCCAGATGGGCCAAAATCTCGAGGTATTTAGATTCCCCTAATCGATACCAAAGCCAGCTTTCGCGCTCTTTATTCTGTTGATATAGTGAACAGATAGTTCCTCTAACTTTGTTTACATCAAGTTGAGGAAGGCCAGCAAGCGCATCGGCAAGGCTTTTTTCATCGCGAGTATTTTCAATAGGATAATGACTTAAATCAGCAGCTAAATCAGGGGTTACATCACGAAGGACAAGGATTAATCCTGATAGGTTATGTGCGGTATCTTCAAAGCGCTGCCACACTTCTTGCCACGCCCCTTGGGCAGATAAAAGGGATGCGAGCATTTGAGAATAATTAGCATCTGTTGGTTCATAACCAAACTGACTTGAGCAAGTATTACTGAAAAGCGACCATTTATTGTCGTCCCACTGCTTACGCTTATCTTCGGGATTATTCAGCCACCCAAGTAGATCTTTAATAGGATCATTAAATACTAATGATTGAAAATCTTTAGCCTCTAACCGCTTTCCTTGTAAGTCTTCAACACGGGATTCTAAAAGATCCTTCAAGATTTGGGGGATAATTTCTAATGTGTTTTTATCTTTTGCTACGTCTAATTCAAGCCCAACTCGTGGGTTTGTCAGAAAAGAATTTATACTCCAATCACGTCCTGCCGTATTATAGGCCCACCAACACCCACGATATTGTAATTCTGCTAAAGGACGTAAATAGTCCGGGCAATCTTCGATAGCGCGCAACGCTTTTCGCCCAATTTTGGGAAGATAGATAATTGGTGTACGACCTTCAGGTAACATAACATCTTCCAACACCCCAGCAATGGCACACTTCAACCAAATAGCCGGACCAGTCCGCTGCTCTGGTTGATAATCACCAAGTTCGAGCAGCTCTGGAATAAATTGTTTAATCAATGGCATGGCACTTTGCCATTGACAGGCTTCATCTGTCCATAGCACCGCTGCTGGGGCCTCCTGCACCGCAGGATTAAAATGTGCACTACCCCGTAGCTGCTCTATCAATTTATCAATTACTTGCATTCGTTATCTCCCGACGACACCCGGTAAACTAAACAGAATTAGTGCCTTATCTACCATCGCGGTTGTTCTTTGCTCAATTTGCACTATTGACCAAGTCTCAGTAATAGCCAGCTCCTGATTTAGATACAAACCATTGTTGTAGCCTACAGGACGTTTATCCCGGGTCGTACGATCGCGTTTTTCCAAAAAACACTTATTCCCTAAAGAACTGTTGTATCCCGAGATAGTCAAGTTACCGAGTTTATGCACATGGCTTTGACGATATTGCTCCGCCAACGTTTTATCGCCATCCGCTATCATATCTACCCAAGAATCAGGGATGTTTAATCCTTGTGGGAAAACATGCTCAATGGTCCACACATATTGCTTGCCTTCCACTGCCCATAGGTCTACTTGGTTCTCCTTGGTCATCATGCTTTCTTCAAGAGCACACAGGATAAAGCGGCAGACCCAGCTATTTTCTTCGTATAGACCGCCACTAAGCGCTTGGCGGAAATGCTCATCAGAGGTACTGACAGACCCTAGGGTATTAGCAATCGCACTGACAACCTGCTCACCGTGGCAGCTTTGCAGAATTTCAGTTAACTCCATAAATATGCGGTTTAAATCCCGAGTAGCAGGCACATCAGTAGTGTTCCTACGGACAAAGAAGTTGATCAGCAAAGTGACCACTTTTTCAATATGCTCAATGCTCAATGCTAAGTTCTGTCGTCTGGCAAACAACATTAGCAATAAGAGATAAGAAGGAGCGCCTTGAATTCTATCCAGACTTTTAAGCAGTTTTGTTAGTTTAGGTTCATCCGGAACTTCGCAATTCCCTACAATCTGCGCATACCAGTCAGAATGACTGCGCATAGCTTGTAGGAATTGATGCGGATCATGAGCAATCAATTTTTCGAAAATTTGTATAAGATTAGATTTCGTCGCTACTGGTACATTGACGATATCTTTTAACTCAGGCTTGAACGCATTGTAGTACTGACGGAAAAAACGCTCTTGTACCCCATAATCATCCCCCAGGGCTTCCATCACTTTGGTCCAGCTGATAAAAGACTTATCAATACTGCCCGGCTCAATCTGTTCGATCTTCGCCAGTAGCTTGTTTTTCATTAAATCAATCGCGGTAAGAGGCACACCGCGATTGTTAAGTGACTCAAACAGGGTGTAAGCATCTGAATGACTTGCCACCTCTATTTTTACCAGAGTAGATGCATTGACTTTATCAAGTAGCGCATTCAGTGCCTGCAATGGGGTTTCGCTCTCACTGACATACTGTTCAATACGCATTAAAAAATGTCGATAGGCACGAAATACCCGACGATTACCTGCATTGGAAACCCACTCAGCTTCTTTAAGAATGCCTGCCTCTTTCAACACCGCCAGGTAATCCTGCTGGTTGGCATTTTGCACCTGAGGTACTAATCGGGGCTGGTCCGCATTCTTTTTCAGCACCAATTTATGCTTCAGGTTATACAGCTCTATCTGCTGTTCCATCTCAAGTTCAATGCCTAACTGGTTGTAGCTTGCATAAATGGCAGCTAACAATAATGACAATGTGGTCATTCGCTGTTGGCCATCCACTAACTCTAACTGCTGCAGAGCCAGCGTATCTGTACTTTGGTTGATACAGATAATCGATCCCAAGTAGTAATTAAGGTCGTTTTCTAATAGATCCTCAAACAAGGCATCCCATTGCCATTTACCCCAGGTGTACTCCCGTTGGTAACGTGGGATGGCATATACCACCCCTGCTTCAATATCCAACAAGGTTGACACCGGATAGTTAAATACTGATTTAATCATCCGTGATTTTCCTTATTTGCATGTTCGTCTCTGGCACCTTGTTTATCTGCAAGACTGATATGGTGGTCATTGATACGCGCCCCCTCTTTTTCACCATACTGCAGGCCCAGATAATACCAGGGGGCCGATTCAACGTCGTTGCCGCGATCTTTACCCCACTTAATATTGGGCTTAGTGCGTAAAACACCGGCCCCCTTCTTATCCACATCCCGTGCCTGCATAAACGGACGAATATTAAGGCGCACACCATCATTTAAGTCCGGGTTCCAGCCCATAGGCTGTTCGTGTAACGGTTTCCAGCGCACAAAAATGTCGAGACCACTCTTGCCGGTGATGGCATCTCCTTTAAGGATGGCTTCCAGCGAGTCTTTGAGGTTTTTAGCCGCCATCAAACGACTTTCTGCACCATCAATGCCTTCTTTGAAACCGTGCTCCTGAGTACGGATCCAGTCCCCAAGATAGGTATAAATCAGGCGTTCCAAACCCTGGTAATTGAGCTTATGGTAGTTGACCAGTACTGAGAATCCATCTTTAAGACCATCCCAGATTTGCCAGATAAACGGGCGGTGCTGGAAGAGTTTGCAATGTTGTTCAAAGAATTTATCCCGCAGCCAGGTTTCAAGGCTCTTACTACCAACACTGGCAAGCAGATCACTAAGAACACTGGATGACCAGTCCTCTTCGTAGGCAGCCTGCAGCATGGCCTCCAGGCGAGAAGCGGCGGCTTTTTCCCCGCGAAGTGCTGGCAGGCAGACTATACCATCATCATCCACGAGTTTAAGCAGTTCATCAGATTTACCAAGCCAGTAAAGCATCTCATCAGCCAGCTCCATTTTGTCATCCAGCTCTGCTGGCCACCGGTAACCCAAAAGGCGAGCAACCGCAACTTGTAGTACTGTCTCGTCGGTTCGCTTATCAGCGATAGCAGTCCATTTTTTTTCTTCATCCCAGATAACAGAGCCACAGGGATGGCCGTGGTAAATCCACTGAGTAGGGTCATTGGTGTAGGGTTTAGGAAGACCATTGGGATATTTCTGTTTTGCTACTATTGACCAGTGTTCAAACTCAAACGGAACTTTTACTAAGGTCGCATTAGTTACATTTAATTTCTGATCAATTAAACGTACTTCTTTATTATAATCAAGGCTAGAGCAGTAACACCAAAGTGCAGCAAGCACATTATTATTTTTGGGTAACAGAACTCCAATATTCGAGTCAAACTTGTTACCAATATAGAGTGCTGCAGGAAGCTCTCTCATTTGGCTAATTGCCACCCCCCATCGACCCCATGCAGAATTCCCTCTTTGATCAGAATCGTGAAGCCTGTCTCTACGATATTCAGCAGGTAAACGCATATGGCCATTTGTATCATCATACTCAATAACCTTATCAAGCCCCCCAAAGTGAATGAACGTTGAAACGGTACTTTGCTGATATACGAAATCCTCTCCTTTACAATTAAACTCCCAAAATTGGCGCTGAAATCGCGGGGAATCCCCATTTAGAATACCTGCCAACCCTTTTGCATCGTCCCTTAACAGAGAAGAAGCAGATGATTCCGCTAAAATAATCACACAATCCGGATTATCCAATTGCTTTAATTGTTCAACAGTTTGTAAAACCTCTTCAAGCAACTTCCCTGCTTTTTCTGACACAGTTTTTGGTGCGGATACATCGACACTATGCAGCAAAGCTCCATTAATTGCTGTTCCCTTAGTGAGAATAATCAAAATCGCCTGAACCACCTCACCTGAAATAGTTTCAAACGCCCTTGGCCCCAAACGAGCTATCAGATTCCAAGTCTCTTCTGTTAGCAACTTTTCTCTGAACCTCTTGTAGCTCGTCAGGAAAAGCCAGTTCTGCGGTAAGACGATTGTTGAAGTACCGCCGATTGGGGTGAAACCTGTACAGCGCTCCAAGAACACCGTAGCCAAGTCGGCTTTTGCTTCAGGAAAATAGTTCTCACAAAACTCTTTAAGCGCCTCGCACTGTTTACCACGTGCCAGATAAGGCACGTTAGTAGCTACCAGGTTATACCTTTCTGACAATAGTTTTGCTGTCATTGCTAAGCCCTGAGCTGTTACTTGGGCTGTTTTTGCTTCATCATCTGTTGCAACTTTCGCATCCAGGAGAACCTGCCAGGGGGAGGCTTTGCCTTCAGTTTTTCCTTCGTAATAAGCCGTATTGACGTCAATCAGGCTGCCCAGCACCGGAGCATCTTTGAAGGTTCGGGTAAACCAATTAAGTGCCTCGCTGATATCCGGATTGTGTTTAGCAAGTGCCAGCCATTCTTGGGTAGCTGCGCTGACATCCAGCCCTGAGCAGGCAATATTTAGTGCCGGGAGGGTACGGTAACCTCCGGCATTGGGATATCGCCAAGCCTCCAGCGCCAGCGCAAAGGCAGCAATCTCCACACAGCGGCTGTCAAGTTCAAGGCCATGAAGGTTATCAGCAAGCACCTTATCTACAGCGCTTCTGGCATCAAGTCCTTCAAGCTGCATACGCATTGGCACCAGCATCAGGAATAATGCAACCAGAAAATGCCCTGAACCACAGCACGGATCCAGCGTTTTCAGTGCACGAACTTCCTGTGGCCAGCCATCAAACCAGCCGCCGGCGGCTTGCCACAACTCACCCTGCTCATCGCTGGTTTTAACAAAACGCAGATACTCCAGCGGCACACCCTCGATAGCGGCAGCCTGACGCAAGCTTTTCTCATCACTGGCCGAGCGTAAATCCGCATCCGTCAGCTGTTTTTTCGCCCACCACGCCCCCAGGCTGTTATCCAGCAGGAAACTCACCATATAAGGTTCGGTAAACAGCTGTGTGACCGGGCTTAACTCATCCGCACCAATCGGAATACCCGCCGCATTTACTTCGTCTTTACGTTTGCTTTGCCAGAACTGGTAACACCATCCCAGGCTATCCTGGGCCTGAAACACCGCACCAGGAAGTGTCAGAATCAAATCCTCTAATTCACGAATGCGGTCGACGGGAATTTGCAGCTCAAATATGGGGGAATCGACCCTAAATACCTGAGGCAGCATTCTCTGAGCAAGCTTGCCGGCCAGTTCCCAGCCATCTTTACAACCTTCTTCTTCAGCATATTCCTGACAGTCGCTCAACGTGACAGCAAGATATTTATCCAGCATTAGCAGATTGTTTTGCTCCAAAAACCGGGCAAACAACATACGATGCCAGTGCTCATAGCTAACCTCCGCCCGCAGGCGTTCAGTTCCCTGCACACCATTAGACTGCAGCTTGTCTCCCAACTGACGGGCATGGGCTCGCAGGCGGTTACGCAGCTTACGCTCATTATCATTCAGGTATGCCGGAGCTTCCGCCGTCTCCACCCCTAAACGTATTAATGCTTCTGATGCAGCTTTTTCTATCAGTTCTCGGGCCCTGACAACGACTTTTTCCAGTTGATTTCTAAGCGTTTTATCCAGTGACTTTCGCATGTAGTACTCTTAAATTGAGGTTACTTCTAATTTTGCATATAGACTCACACCTGAAGCCCAGACAAGGTTGTCTGAACTTCAGGTGTGATGAGTGGTTATTTCAACGATGCAGGACGATTTTCAGTTAAAGCGGACATAACTTCTTGTCTAACTTTTGCCAACCAGGAATCGAGCTCAGCCTCTGTTTCAATGACTGATTTTGGTAAAAGTACGATTTTTGCTTTAGGCACTAACATATCAACCGCATCCTGCCGCATACGGCTAAAACGACCTGCCAAAGCAGACGTTTTATCACTCCACTGTTCTAACGAGGTATTTTCAATACAATCGAGCACTCTGTCGTTATCAGATAACGGTGACATTTCCAGGTTATCCAGATGATGCTTTGTCAGCAATCGCTCCTGCTGCTCTGTAGAAAGCTGGCTCCAGATTGCATCTTCATGCAATTCCTTTAGACACTCGTTATATTCAGTTTGAAAATCTTCGTACTTTTTCAAAATCGCAACGCGAATTTTTTCAATTACCTGCTTCAGCAACGGCTGTACTGGATCAGGATCGGCTAACAGACTTCGGTTTTGCTCAATCGCATGCACCTCGTTCATGAGCTCGTCAAAACCAACTAAATTTTGGCAATACTTAAGCGCCGATTTTAGTTCGCCCCAGCGAGCTTGTCTGACGAACACTTTTTCAGCAAGCCCTTTCCAACTCTCCACTTCATCGATAATATCGCGATGTCGTTCGAAAGCAGCCATTAGCTGTTCATTACCAGAAAGCCTTTCAACTTCAACAAGTAATTCTGCTTTTGGTGGTAATGGTAATGGGGCGTCGCCTCCCGCTTTACGAGCCAATTGCTTGGCGGTTTCTATCGCATCTCTTAATTTGGATTGCTCTTCACCATTGGTGCAGTTCAAACCAATCGCATGGATCAAACTTCGAATGCCTGCCAACTGCCGCGGCGTCAAGCTAACGGTTTCAGGCCGAAAGTTGGTTTGAGAGACTTTGCTGCGCTCCAAACTTTTCGCATCGACTGATTTTTCCTGAGAGTCGCTTGCTTTCAATACACCAGCAGCCAACATGGTAAAAAGAGCGCCGTCAACGGTATCTTTCGGCCAGCCGAAAGGAGCAGACATAAAGTTTTCTCGTATCTCTCCCCCAGTTTTTGCAACACCGATATAGCGTTTAATGGCGACACAGACAGGGTGCTTTTCCACTTCATCATTATGGCCTACAGCTTCCAGAGCATTGGCATCAGCGAATTTACTTGCACGCTCAAATACCTTATCCCAACCTCTTTGATCTGCTTGCTTAAACTCTGTATAGAGCCGTTCACATGCTTTCTTACCTGCATTCTGGAACTGCTCAACTAGCGTGTCACCAAGTACTTCGCTCCCACCAGCCATTTGTACCTGGATACCATCAATAATTTCTTTAAGGATCAGTTTCTTGGTGCGCTCAGCTTCATACTTCCGGTGCTCCATTGCAGCGCGAGCGTCTTTACCCGCATCCGTAGAGGGTATCCCACTCACTTCCAGAGTTGTTTCCGCCGCTTTAAAATCGACAATTGCGCTCAGTAGCTCATTACGGCGAATGGATGGAACATGAATGAAAATAGTGGCGTCATCAGGGTTCGCACTACGCACTGCATCCTCGAAAGCTTTTTCTTTACATTCAAGTACATGAGCATAGAGATTTTTTTTAGCATCGGCAGGAAGATCCTGATCGAAACACACGTTGATCTTACGGGGTTCGTTACTGACCCCTTGATTCACGCTACCAAACCCTAGGGCAGTGTTAACACGGTTTTTTATTTCGAGGCTGCGGAACGTTTCTAAACGCTGTGGGTTACCGCGTAGATCATTTTGTTGTTGTTTGAAAGTATCATGCCACTGCTGGCTTTCAAGCGTTTGCAACCTGTATTCAACACCTGCACTAGTATTCATTGGCAGTAAGTCGCCGTCATCAACCAGTTGTTGAATTAAATGTGGCAATTTTGCTCTCAGTTCATGCTTACCATCACTTAAATGTTCCAGAAGCAAATCAGCGAGGAAAGCTTCCGTTGAGGCAATACCGTGATTGATATCTGTTGGTAGTTTACTAATGAGTAGTATCAACGAAAGCACTCTACCCTGGAGGACTTCATCTTCGTCCCCAGCCTTGAAGCGAGCTATCTTTTCGTAGATCTCTTTGCCAATAACACCCGTTTGTAGCAGGTTGATTGCAATTTGTTCATAGATAAAATCGGCAGGGACAACTGAACCCAACGGTTTAAGCGCCGTAGATTTTGTGGCCTCATGCACTACACGTAACTGATTTCGTAGTTGGGATCCGGTTCCGGTTTTATCCAGCGCAGGAAGGACTCGCTCCCAGAAACGACGACGCACTGGCAGTAACGGATAGTCTGCAACCATCCATTTTTCATCGTCTTTATGAGCTTCAATAACAGAACCACTCATATGACGATTAATCTCACCGAGGTTATGATGTACCACGGATTCGATCTCAGCTCTGGCAGTTTCTTTCTTCTGGAGAATAACTTTCCGGATTACCGCATCGACATCAGTATCCTCAAGCTGAACAGAAATCTGGAAACGCCCCATAAGGCGTTGCAGGTTTTGCAACCCGGATAAGGCACTTTGCCCTGTGGCGACGAAAAGCAATTTCGACTTAAGTGCGCCAGCTTTACAGCATGTTTCAACGGTCTCTTGCACAAGATGAGCACGATCTGGATCATCAGCGATATACTGCTGAACCTCGTCAAGAACAACCAAAGTTAAGGGCATTTCGCCTTCATTTGACAATGCATCAACAATCGACTGAACCATTTCCGTATTTGATACATCATCAACAATTTTATATTGCGCACGCAGCATATCTCGTACTTCTTTAGCATCACTTCCAAGAGATGGTAAAGCATGTAACAGCGCATTCGCCATGACTGGTGAAACATGGAGATTGCGCAGTTCTTTCTTCCAAAGGTCTTCGCCTTCTTTACCTTTGGCATGCTGTTGGATGTAAGCTTTTACTTGCTCAAGCACCCCTTCAGATCTTAACCAAAGTTCAAATTGGGCAAGATGATATTGCTCAGACAACCCAGCTGATTTGAAAATGATCGCCAACAAGGCTAATCGAACTTTGTCTTCTGCTCCCGCCCCCAAAGTTCCTGACGCGGCATGAAGTCCTCCCAGTCGACTTCCCAATGTTGAAAGTTCGTCAAAATATTGTCGTACATCATCGGGTAACTCAACCAATGAGCGAGCATCTGCTCCGCTCTCCATTTTCTGATTCACCCAAAGGGTTCTGAGCATTTTAGCTAGATGCGATTTCCCAGAACCGAAAAAGCCTGAAATCCAAACTGCAGGTTGTTCACCAGAACTTTTAACATTTCGTAAGTAGTTGCTAAGAATATCAGCCATGCCTTTGGCATAAGCCCCGCTACAGACAAACGTCCGCAGCTCATAATCTAATGTTTCAAGAGCCCCTTTGGAGAGATCATCTTTTACCTCAGCCACACCGTTGTTGGCCAATTTGCTTTCCAGAGGGTCAAGTTTATAAATTTCGCGGTTTAGCATTTTTCTTTACCTAGTTAAGCTATGGTGATCGCAGTGGCTTGATATCCCCAGCCATCTTTGGCATCGAGCAGTTTGTAGTTATTCTCATGATATTCTCCGGGGAAAAATACCACCAAGCGTCCCTGTACTTGAGTCGTTAAAGATTTAACTAAAGCGGAGACTGATACAAAGCCGAACATGGTCCCACATCCCATAAGAGCCACTACAGATTCAGGTGTTTGGTGCGCATTAATCTGCTCATGGAGTTTCGACACAAGCTCTTCAGCAAAATAGTCATAGCTTCCTTCCAGATACTCTGGATCTTCGAAATAAGCCTCTTTGTAGTCCTGTCTGGCCATCCAGTAGGGGAACTCATTGGTCAAGTCCAACAACAGCCATGGGTGCTCGCTTTCGATGCATGCATGCTCAAATTCAGTCATGCGAGCACGAAGCTTAAGCTCATCCTCTTTGTCATATACGACAAAGATAGCTTTCTCTTCAGCTGAGATATTGTTACCCCATGGCACACTGATGTGACTGGAAAAACTTTTCAGTAATTTTGACAATCTGTCAGACATCACGTTATTCCTTAACTAGGAGATTCAGAGGTGCAAAAGACACTTCAACGACCTCACTGGCTTGTTTGAAATTAATCAGGCCGCGCAAAGTTGCTCTATATGCAAGCTCGTACAAAGTTGTTTCATCAACTGGTAATAGTTTCATCCAAAAGCTATCAAACAAACGTTTACCTGAAAGCCCCTGGAAGTGCCCAAGAAGTAGAGCAAAAACCACGTTCACATACGTTACTTTTGGGTCAGTACGTTGTTTTTTAACCTTACCCGAAAGATAACCTGATTGAGTCCATGTGCCACTAATGTTTCGAGCAAATGACTGAAGTGATGCCTGACTAAATCGATCTGGATCGTCTTTTGCTAAGTGTTCTTCCATAACGCTTCTGGGTAAGATTTGCCCAGGCTTAAGTGCCGTAATGACCCCAACAGATTCTCGAAGTAGTGGATCTCTTGCAATAGCCAATTGCAGTGCGAGTAGAGGCTGAGCTTCTTCAGATAGCTCCCAAAGTTGACGAAAAAATTTGAACAAAGGTATGTGCGGAGACATCCCATAAAGACCAACCATGTGCCGATAAGTTAGTTTCCTGGCACTAGAACTGGGTTTATGAAGAATATTGTCATCCACAATGCTTACCCTATATTCTTCTTGTAAGGTGTTGTCAGGCCGTGCCTGGAGCAATATCTTCAATTCTTCGATCATCATGCAACGCGCTGCATGAGGTCCATTTTTTCCAAACTTGAATCCATACTGAACTAACTGCTCATGGTTCATCAGGATACCTCCTCAAATCCGAGTACTAAAAGCCATTTTTGATAAAAAAACTGCTTTCGTTCTGCTTTAGCACTCAAGTATATTGTTCATAAACATGTAAAGCCATTATCTGCAACTATCTTGATTTAACTGAGTAAATGGTTACCAAATTCGAATGGGCTAACCCTACTTTCACGATTTCTATCCAGATAATCCGCCCACCACTGTAACATCCACCTACGCTCCCCAAGATGCTCCGCCTTATGGATGTAAGCTGCCCGAACAGAGCTACGCTCCTGATGGCTCATCTGCCGCTCTACAGCATCCCTCGACCACAATCCCGATTCAATCAAAGAACTACACGCCATAGTCCTGAAGCCATGTCCACATACTTCCGTTTTCGTGTCATAACCCATCACTCGCAGAGCCTTGTTAATCGTATTCTCACTCATCGGCTTACGCGGATCGTGATCGCCCACAAAGATCAGCTCTCGGTTTCCATTCATGTTTTTGATTTTTTCCAAAATAGCTAAGGCTTGCCGCGACAAAGGAACAAGATGAGGCGTCCGCATCTTTGAACCACGCTGAGAATGTTTAACACCGTCCAACGGTTCACGCTCACCGGGGATCGTCCACATAGCCGTTTCAAAATCGACTTCTGACCAGCGGGCAAAACGCAGCTCGCTTGAGCGGATAAAAACTAACAAGGTAAGTTCGACAGCAAGTCGGGTTAATGGTCTTCCGGAATAGTGATCGATGCGGTGAAGCAATTCAGGAATGCGATTAAGTTCCAGAGCAGCACGATGCTGTCTTTTCGCCGTAGCAACCGCACCAGCAATCTCCTGCGCGGGGTTGTAGTCGATTAAGCCGCTCTGTACGGCAAAGCGCATAATCGCGGTAGTCCGCTGCTGTAAACGGGCGGCGACTTCAAGACGTCCGGATGATTCCACAGCCTTAATGGGTACAAGCAAATCTCGTGTCTTCAGTTCCGCAATGTTCCGCTTACCGATAGCAGCAAAGAGATTATCTTCAAGGCTTTTCAAAACACGGGCACTGTGCGATGTAGACCACTTCTGATTGCTGGCATGCCAGTCTCTGGCAACCACTTCAAAAGTTATCGCCTCTTGCTCCTGCTCTACCTTAACGGCTTTCTTGTTCTCACAGGGATCAACGCCATTAGCTAACAGCTTACGGGCTTCGTCCCGGCGCGCCCTGGCATCCGCCAGCGAAACCTCAGGGTATTTCCCAAGCGCAAGCATCTTCTCCTTACCGCCAAAACGATAACGTAGCCGCCAGTATTTGGAGCCGTTAGGGTGAACCAGCAATACCATGCCGTCGCCATCAGTAAGTTTATAAGCTTTTGCTTCAGGCTTAGCCGAACGAACCTTCACATCACTCAGAGCCATGATGAGTATCCTTTCAAGGGTTCTGCGTGGGTACAAACATTATCGAACCGGGATATACCCGCAGATGTACCCGCATCAGTTAGTTGATGTAGATTGAATCAGGTTGACTTAGGTTGAGTGAAAAAGCGAGGAAAGCCTTGCGGATACTGGATTTCAGGCACAAAAAAAGACGTCCGTTGACGTCTATTGATGTTCCGATGGTGCCGAAGGCCGGACTCGAACCGGCACGTATTTCTACGGTTGATTTTGAATCAACTGCGTCTACCGATTTCGCCACTTCGGCACTGAAGGGGATGCGGAAACGTTCTGGATTATACCTGTCGGCGGCGGCCATGCAAGCGACAGCGTGTCGTCATTGCGCTAAGTGTTGAAAAAAACAGCGCTATCCTGCGCGGCGTCACCTTTTGCCGCCGTTCCATAGCGCGCCGGCCACCAGCCACCCTCCTCTCACCCTCCCGCAAACCCAACCCCACCAGCCAGCCGTTCCCCCTTCCCGCTCAATAACCCCCCAACCCCACTCAAACTTATCTCAAATTTTTCTCACCTCACTCTCACCCGCATCCCCATCACAATCCCTCTCTCCCCAAACAAATCCCCAACATCCACTCCCCAACTATTCTCCCAACCCCTCCCACCATCATTCCCGTATATTCCAGAAAGTTTTAGCCAATGCCTTTTTGTTATTCATCCGTTCCGCAGCCAAATATTAATTTCATCAATATTTTTATAACTTTACATTAATGAAAAGTTTTCTTTTTGCCGTTTATTCCAGGATTTTCCTCAGGCGTGAAGGGTTCCGGTAAACACTATTTTTACTAGTCGCTGTACGAGTCTTGATGGACATATTCACTCGATGAATTAACTCAGGAGAATACTTGTGACGACGTTAAAACCTTTGCTGGCCCGCAACCGCAGCTGGGCGCTGCAGAAGTGTCAGCATGACCCGGACTATTTCGAAAAATGGGTCGACGGGCAGCGGCCCCACTCGCTGTGGATCGGCTGCTCCGATAGCCGCGTTCCCGCCGAGGTGCTCACCGGCAGCCAGCCCGGTGAGCTCTTTGTCCACCGTAATATCGCCAACATGCTCGATCCCGCCGACGACAACGTCATGAGCGTCCTGCAGTATGCCCTCCACTACCTTGAGGTGGAGCGGGTGGTGCTCTGCGGCCACTACGGCTGCGGCGGCGTGCAGGCGGCGCTCTCTCTGCCCACCCTGCCGCTGGCGCAGGAATCCTCGGCGCTGGCTCGCCGCATCGGCCAGCTGCGCCACACCCTGCATCACGAAATTGCGCAGATCGCCGATGGATGTGGTGTTGCGGCCTCCTCCGGCGCCAGCGCGGGCACCGACGCGGAGCGCTCTCGCCATGCGCTGGACGCCCTGGTGGAAGCCAACGTTCGCGCCCAGTTCGCCCGTCTGCTGGAGAGTGAGCCAGTGCAGACGGTGCTCGCCAGCGGGCGGCCGCTCAGCCTGCACGGCTGCGTCTACGATCTGGCTTCCGGCCATTTAACCACCCTCGTCGAACACCTCTCACCGCAGGAGCACGCCCCATGAACACACTTCGTCAGGACTCTCTCGCCGGCATCGTCGTCTTCCTTGTCGCCCTGCCGCTGTGCCTTGGCATCGCCCAGGCCAGCGGCTTACCGCCCTTCGTTGGCCTGCTGACCGGCATCATCGGCGGCCTGGTCGTCACCGCCCTCAGCCCCTCCCGCTTCGCCGTCAGCGGCCCCGCCGCCGGACTGGTCACCATCGTCGTCGCCGCCATTGAATCCCTGGGTTCCTTCTCCGTCTTCCTGATGGCGCTGGTGCTGGCCGGCATGCTGCAGCTGCTGTTCGGCATTCTGCGGGCCGGGCGTTTTATCTCGCTGGTTCCCGCCAGCGTCATCAAAGGCATGCTGGCGGCGATCGGCATCCTGCTGATTATGCAGCAGATCCCCGTCGCGCTCGGCACGGCGGAAGAGACCGGGCTTGCCGATGTGGTTCAGGGCAATGCCGCTTTCTCCGTCACTGCGATTGCCGTCGCCGCGGGCGGCCTGCTGGTGCTCTGGCTCTGGGGCTCGCCGCTTATCCGCCGGGTGAAGAGCCTGCGCTGGATCCCCGGGCCGCTGATCGCCGTCCTGCTCGGCTGCGTGACCACCCTGCTGCTGACCCATTTTGCGCCGCAGCAGCTGGCCGCTCTGCCGCGTATTACCCTGCCGGCGTTCGGCAGCCTCGGCGACCTGCTGGGCGAGCTGGAGTCTCCGGCGTGGAGCGCATGGCGCAATCCGTCGGTGTGGATGGTGGCGGTGACCCTGGCGCTGGTCGCCAGCCTCGAAACCCTGCTCAGCCAGGAGGCGCTGAAAAAGCTGCGCCCGCAAAATCCGCCCCCTTCGCCGAACCGCGAAATGGTCGCCCAGGGCGTCGGCAACCTGCTCTCCGGCGTGCTGGGGGCGATGCCGATCACCGCGGTGATCGTCCGCAGCTCGGTGAACGTCAGCAACGGCGCGCAGAGCAAACTGTCGATCTTTATCCACGGCGTGCTGCTGTTGATCTGCGGCCTGTGGTTCAGCGGCCTGCTGACCCTGATCCCGCTCGCCAGCCTCGCCGCCGTGCTGCTCTATACCGGCTATAAGCTGGCGACGCCGCGGCTGTTCATCGAGCAGTTCCGCCAGGGGGCGGCGCAGTACGTCCCGTTCCTCGCCACCATCGGCGGGATTATCGCCTTCGGCATGCTGGCGGGGATCGGGATTGGTCTTGCCACCCAGATGGCGTTCAGCCTCTGGCGCAGCCATCGCCACTCGCTGCAGCTGGCGCGCTACGATGACCACTACGTGCTGCGCATCCAGCAGAATCTGACCTTTATGCACAATCCGCATCTGCTGGCCCTGCTGGCGAAAATTCCGGAAAAGAGCGTGGTGATCGTCGAGCACGACAGCGTCGGCTACCTCGACCCGGACGTGCAGGCGGTGCTGGATGATTTTGCCGAGAACGCCCCGCAGCGCGGCATCCGCATTAATCAGTGGCCGCTGGCCAGCCGCTGACCTTAACGGGCGGCTGGTCCACCCGCTTCGCTACCCCTCCGATTGCCAAGCGCCGGGGAATACCATGCTCTACACTTTCTGGGTTATCACGCCAACCCCAAGGAAATAAACATGAGCATCATTAAAAGCTACGCCGCCAAAGAAGCGGGCGCCGATCTGTCGCTGTGGGAATACGATGCCGGCGAGCTGCAGCCGGAAGATGTCGAAGTTGAGGTGGAATACTGCGGGATCTGCCATTCGGACCTGTCGATGATCGACAACGAATGGGGAATGTCGAGCTACCCGCTGGTGGCCGGTCACGAGGTGATTGGCCGGGTGGCGGCGCTGGGCAGCGCGGCGCAGGATAAAGGGCTGAAGATTGGCCAGAAGGTCGGCATCGGCTGGACGGCGCGCAGCTGCGGCCATTGCGATGCCTGCATCAGCGGCAACCAGATCAACTGTCTGGAAGGCTCGGTGCCGACCATTCTCAACCGCGGCGGCTTCGCCAATAAGCTGCGCGCCGACTGGCAGTGGGTGATCCCCCTGCCGGAGAGCATCGATCTGGCGTCCGCCGGCCCGATGCTGTGCGGCGGCATCACCGTCTTTAAACCGCTGCTGACCCACCACGTCACCGCCACCAGCCGCGTCGGGGTGATCGGCATCGGCGGCCTCGGCCATATCGCCATTAAGCTGCTGCGGGCGATGGGCGCGGAAGTGACCGCCTTCAGCTCCAACCCGGCCAAAGAGCAGGAAGTGCGGGCGATGGGCGCCGATCGCGTGGTCAACAGCCGCGATCCTGAAGCCTTAAAAGCGCTGGCCGGCCAGTTCGACCTGATTATCAACACTGTCGCCGTCGACCTCGACTGGCAGCCGTACTTTGAAGCGCTGGCGTACGGCGGCAACTTCCACACCGTCGGCGCGGTAATGAAGCCGTTCCCGGTGCCGGCCTTTACCCTTATCGGCGGCGACCGCAGCATCTCCGGCTCGGCGACCGGTAACCCGTCCGAACTGCGCACGCTGATGAAGTTCGCCGGGCGCAGCAAGGTGGCCCCGACCACCGAGCTGTTCCCGATGTCGCAGATTAACGAAGCGCTGAAGCACGTTCGCGAAGGCAAAGCCCGCTACCGCGCGGTGCTGAAAGCCGACTTCTGATGGTTCTCTCCCGCCGGGCGGCCCGCTCGCCCGGCGTTTTTCCCGTCGCTTCATCAAACCGTCATCTCCCCGCCATGCCTCTGTAGTCATTGCTTCCCACAATCCGGGCTTCGATAAATGGCTGAACGAGATGCGCGTCACCATGAGAAAGACCTGGCTTCCCTGGCTGATCCTGTCGCCTTCCCTGCTGTTTTTACTGCTGTTTACCTGGTTCCCGCTGGGGCGTTCGGTGTATGACAGCCTGTTTGATACCCGCATGGCCAGCGACGGCGCGCAGTACGTCGGGCTGGATAATTTCGCCCGCCTGTTTGCCGATAATGTCTTCTGGCAGTCGCTGGGCAATAACCTGCTCTATATCCTGCTGACGGTGGTGCCTGGGGTGACCCTCGCCCTGCTGCTGGCGGTCGCCCTGAGCGAGAACCATCGCATTAACCGCTGGCTGCGCACCGCCTTCTTCTTCCCGATGATTATCCCGATGGTCAGCGCCGCCGCGCTGTGGCTGTTTATCTTTATGCCCGGCCTCGGCCTGCTCGACCACTATCTGGCGAAGCTGTTCGGGCCGATGAACAACAACTGGCTGGGGCGCAGCAACAGCGCGCTGCTGGCCCTGGCGCTGATCGGCGTATGGAAGTTCGCTGGCTACTACATGCTGTTTTTCCTCGCCGGGCTGCAGAGCATTCCGGCCTCGACGCGGGAAGCGGCGCTGATGGAGGGGGCTACCCGCACGCAGGTCTTTTTTAAGGTCACGCTACCGCTGCTGCGCCCGACCCTGAGCTTTGTGATCACCACCGCGCTGATCTACTCCATCACCCAGATCGACCACGTGGCGGTGATGACCCGCGGCGGGCCGGACAACGCCACCACCGTGCTGCTCTATTACATCCAGAATCTCGCCTGGGATACCCATGACCTCGGTAAAGCCTCCGCCGCCACCTTCCTGACCCTGGCCGGGCTGTTCGCCTTCTCGCTGATTAACCTGAAACTGCTGGAGAAAGGAGCCCACTATGAGCGCTGACATCTCGCCGCTGCTGGTCCGCACGCCCGCCGCCGCCTGTCCGCTGTGGCTGCGCCTGCGCCGCTCGTCGCCCTTTACCCTGACAGTATTAATGTGCTGCCTGGCGCTGCTGTGGATCAGCCCGTTTATCTGGATGCTGGCCACCTCGTTCAGCGCCACCACCTTCGGGGAAGATATGGCCTCGCTGCTGCCGCGCCTGCCGCTGACCCTCGATAACTTCCGCGACGCCTGGAACAGCGCCGACTGGCTGAGCCTGTACGCCAACACCCTTATCTTCACCTTCGGCACCTTCTTCGTGCAGCTGTTGACCATCACCACCGCCGGGTACGTCTTCGCCTGCCACGAGTTTCGCGGCAGGCAGACGCTGTTTCTCCTGTTCCTGGTGCAGCTGATGATCATGCCGGTAGTGATGATGGTGCCGAACATGCTGACCCTGAAAACCTTCGGCCTGCTTAATACCCTCACCGGGGTGATGATGCCCTACTTCACCTCGGCGTTCGGCGTGTTCCTGATGCGTCAGGCGTTCCTCGCCATTCCGAAAGAGCTGGAGGAGGCGGCGCTGATGGAGGGCTGCCGCTGGTGGCAGGTGCTGTTCCGCGTGCTGCTGCCGATGTCCTGGCCGTCGGTGCTGGCCTTCGCCACCGTCAGCATTACCTACCACTGGAACGAGTACCTGTGGCCGCTGATGATGCTCAACGATCCCGATAAGCAGGTGCTGACTGTCGGGCTGGTCTCCTTCGCCATGGGCGCCGAATCCGGCGGCCAGTGGGGCACCATCGGCGCCGGCACGCTGATGGTCTGTCTGCCGCTGATGCTGGCGTTCATCCTTTTTCAGAAACAGTTCCTGCGGAGCTTCGGCTTCTCCGGGATCAAATAAGGAGTGATTCATGCTGTTAGCGCACATTTCCGATACCCATTTCCGCAGCCGCGGCGAAAAGCTGTACGGCTTTATCGACGTCAACGCCGCCAACGCCGAGGTGGTCTCCCAGCTTAACGCGCTGCGCGAGCGCCCGGACGCGGTGGTGGTGAGCGGGGATATCGTCAACTGCGGCCGCCCGGCGGAGTATCAGGTGGCCCGCCAGATCCTCGGCAGCCTGAACTATCCGCTGTATCTGATCCCCGGCAACCACGACGACAAAGCCCATTTTCTGGAGCATCTTCACCCGCTGTGCCCGCAGCTGGGCAACGATGCGCAAAATATGCGCTATGCGGTGGATGACTTCGCCACCCGCCTGCTGTTTATCGACTCCAGCCGCGCCGGCACCTCGAAGGGCTGGCTGACCGACGAGACCATCGGCTGGCTGGAAGCCCAGCTGTTCGAGGGCGGCGACAAACCGGCAACGGTGTTTATGCACCACCCGCCGCTGCCGCTGGGCAATGCGCAGATGGACCCGATCGCCTGCGAAAACGGCCACCGTTTGCTGGCGCTGGTGGAGCGTTTCCCGTCGCTGACGCGCATCTTCTGCGGCCACAACCACAGCCTGACCATGACCCAGTATCGCCAGGCGCTGATCTCCACTATCCCCGGCACCGTCCATCAGGTGCCGTACTGCCACGAAGACACCCGGCCCTATTACGACCTTTCTCCGGCCTCGTGTCTGATGCACCGCCAGGTCGGCGAGCAGTGGGTGAGCTACCAGCACTCGCTGGCCCACTACGCCGGGCCGTGGCTGTACGACGAAAACATCAGTTGCCCAACGGAAGAGCGCTAACCGCCATGCTCAGTCTGCAAAACATCAGTAAACGTTTCGACGGCAAGCCGGCGCTCAGCGCCCTGTCGCTGGATATTCACGAAGGCGAATTCGTGGTGCTGGTCGGCCCGTCGGGCTGCGGGAAAAGCACCCTGCTGCGCCTGCTCGCCGGCCTGGAGCCGGTCAGCGAAGGCCAAATCTGGCTGCATGATGAGAACATCACCGCCACCACGCCGCGCGAGCGCAACTTCGCGATGATCTTCCAGAACTATGCCCTGTTTCCGCATCTGTCGGTGCGCGACAACATCACCTTCGGCATGAAGGTGCGCAAGGAAGAGAAAAGCAGCTGGCAGCCGCGGGTGGACAACGTGGCGCAGATGCTGCAGCTGGAGGCGCTGCTCGATCGCAAACCGGCGAAGCTCTCCGGCGGCCAGCGCCAGCGGGTGGCGATGGCCCGGGCGATTGTGCGTAATCCGCGGCTGTTCCTGATGGACGAGCCGCTCTCCAACCTCGACGCCCGCCTGCGCAGCGAAGTGCGCGACAGCATTATGGCGCTCCATCAGCAGCTGAAAACCAGCACCATCTATGTGACCCACGACCAGACCGAGGCGATGTCGATGGCCGACCGCATCGTGGTGATGAACGGCGGCCACGTGCAGCAGGTCGGGCGCCCGGAGTATCTCTACGCCAACCCGGCCAACCTGTTCGTCGCCGGATTTATCGGTTCGCCGGCGATGAACCTGCTGTCGCTGCCCTGCGCCAACGGTGAAGTACTGTTGGGAGAACAGCGTCATCCGCTGCCGCCGCGCCACCGGGATCAGACCCGCGTCTGGCTGGGCATTCGCCCGGAACATATTACCGACCGCGTGGAGGAGGGCCATCTGCGCCTGCCGGCCACCGTTCTGCAACGAGAACTGATGGGGGCCGACTACCTGCTCCACGTCAGCACCCCGATCGGCACCCTGCGCTTTAGCCGCCGCCACCGCGGCACGGTGCCGGAGAAAGGCGAGTCGCTACCGATCGGCTTCTCGCCTGGCGATGTGCATCTTTTTCATGCTGAGACCCAGCATAATTTACTGATGGAGTGTAATCATGTTTAAACCTCTTACGGTAGTCGCGGTTAGCCTCAGCCTCGCCCTGAGCGGCGCGGCGCTGGCGAAAGAGAAAATAGACTTCATGTTCCCGGCGCCGGTAGACGGCAAGCTGACCATGGAGATGACCCGCGTCATTAAGCAATTCAACGACTCGCAGCAGGATGTGGAAGTGCGCGGCATCTTCACCGGCAACTACGACACCACCAAGATCAAAGCCGAATCGGCGCAGAAGGCCGGCCAGCCGCCGGCGCTGGTGATCATGTCCGCCAACTTCACCACCGATCTGGCACTGAAGGATGAGATCCTGCCGATGGACGAGCTGTTTAAATATGGCGATCAACAGGCCGGCGATTTTCTGCAAAAGGAATTCTGGCCCGCGATGCATAAGAACGCCCAGGTGATGGGCACCACCTATGCGATCCCGTTCCATAACTCGACGCCGATCCTCTACTACAACAAGACGATGTTCGATCGGGCCGGGATCAAACAGCCGCCCCAGACCTGGGCCGAGCTGCTGGCCGATGCCAAAAAGCTGACCGACGAGAGCAACGGCCAGTGGGGGATCATGCTGCCGTCGACCAACGACGACTACGGCGGCTGGATCTTCTCGGCGCTGGTGCGCGCCAACGGCGGGAAATACTTTAACGAAGACTATCCGGGCGAAGTCTATTACAACTCGCCGACCGCCATCGGCGCCCTGCGCTTCTGGCAGGATCTGATCTACAAGGACAAGGTGATGCCGTCCGGGGTGCTGAACTCGAAGCAGATCAGCGCTGCGTTCTTCTCAGGCAAGCTCGGGATGGCGATGCTCAGCACCGGCGCGCTGGGCTTTATGCGCGAGAACAGCAAAGACTTTGAGCTTGGGGTGGCGATGCTGCCGGCCAAAGAGCAGCGCGCGGTGCCGATCGGCGGCGCCAGCCTGGTGAGCTTTAAAGGCATCAACGAGGCGCAGAAGAAAGCGGCGTATCAGTTCCTGACCTATCTGGTGAGCCCCGACGTGAACGGCGCGTGGAGCCGCTTTACCGGCTACTTCTCGCCGCGCAAGGCGTCATACGATACGCCGGAGATGAAGGCCTATCTGCAGCAGGATCCGCGGGCGGCGATCGCGCTTGAGCAGCTGAAGTACGCCCATCCGTGGTACTCCACCTGGGAGACCGTGGCGGTGCGTAAGGCGATGGAGAACCAGCTGGCGGCGGTGGTTAACGATGCCAAAGTGACGCCGGAAGCGGCGGTTCAGGCGGCGCAGAAGGAAGCCGACGCGCTGATGAAACCTTATGTGGATAAAACCGCGCTGGCGGAAGTGAAGTGACGCGTTACCCGTCATTGTCCCCCTCACCCCGGCCCTCTCCCTGAGGGAAAGGGAACTGTCCGGCGCCGGGGTTAAGATCCAGTCAGGCGGTTTGCAAGCGGGAACAGGGATTGAGAAAGGAAAAAAAGCAGGCCATACCCGGTATGGCCTGAAAATGTCACAACGATTAGATCCCTGCCGTTTCGCGGATATATTTGCGCGCTTTTACGGCGTATTCGAAAGGATTGGCCAGGGCAGGATCCTGCTCGGCTTCCACCACCATCCAGCCTTTATAGCCAAAGTCGTCCAGCAGCTTGAACACCGGACGGAAATCGATCACCCCGTCGCCCGGGACGGTGAAGGTGCCTTTTTTCACGCCGTCGAGGAACGACAGGCCATCGCGGCGCACCTGGTCGATCACCGGCGGACGGACGTCCTTCAGGTGGACGTGGTTGATGCGCGGCAGATACTTTTTGAGGATCGCCAGCATCGGCGCTTCGCCGCCTTCGGAGTACCAGGCGTGGCCGGTGTCGAACAGCAGGAAGACGCGCTCGTCCACCAGCGACATAAACTTGTCGATTTCCGCAGTGGTCTGGATGCCGGTGCCCATGTGGTGGTGCAGACAGACCTGCATCCCCTTCTCCGCCGCCAGGCGACCAAGGGTGTTGTAGCCTTCCGCCACCCGCTGCCACTCTTCGTCGCTGAAGCACGGCTTCGCATCGCCGAGGATCGGTTTATCCAGCCCCTGGATGCTGCCGCTCTGCTCGGAGCAGCCAATGACCTTCGCGCCCATCGCATGGAGGAAGTTCATGTGATTGACGAATTCATCAATGGTTTTTTCCCGCTGGCCGTTAGCGAAAAAGGTGCTGAACCAGGCGTTGCAGATCTGAATGCCGCGGATGTCCAGCATCGGCTTGAGAACCGCCGGATCGCGCGGATATTTGCTGCCGACTTCGCTGCCGGTAAAGCCGGCCAGCGCCATTTCGCTGACGATCTGCTGGAAAGTGTTTTCGCTACCGAGCTCCGGCATATCATCGTTAGTCCAGCCGATCGGGGCGATAGCCAGTTTGACGTTATCTTTGTTCATAGTAGGGCTCCTGCCGCTGCGCCTTACCGGCGCAGCAATTCACGTTCAATGAGTTCACGGGTTTCCACTGCCTGGTATTTCATTTTTTCCGGGTAGCCAAACAGCGAGGTGGCGACAATCGGCTCCCCGCCGACCTTGAAGGTCTGCTCGGCGAATTTCATTTCGCGCAGGGTGCGGAACAGCGCGTCGAAATCCACATCCCCTTCCCCGACGCCTACGTGCTGGTGCACTACGGCATCCACGCCCGGCGGGTTAACGATATAGCGGCAATGTTTCGTATGATTGCGGGTATCCGCAATCAGGACATGGGAGAGATCGCTCCCGGCATAGCGCAGCATGCTCGCCACGTCGCCGACGCCTTTGTCGTAGAAAAAGGTGTGCGGCACGCTGTAGACGTACTTCACGTTATCGCTGCGGAACGACTTCACGATATCGACGGTTTCATTGTTCTCTTCGCAGAAATCCCAGGGATGCGCCTGGATCTCCACGCGGATGCCTTCCCGCTCAAAAATCGGCAACAGCTCTTCCATCGAGCGATAGAACATTTCATCGCAGATCTCAGGCTGATTCGGATCGCCGGAGAACTCGGTGTTGATCACCTGAACGCCCATCTCCACCGCAATTTCCACCAGCCGTTTCCAGTTTTTCACCGCCGCCTGGCGGCGCAGTTCGTCCGGGCCGGACCAGCGGTAGACGCAGATAAACGACGACAGCTCAAGGCCGGTATCGCGCAGCGCCTGCTTGTACTCGGCCATGATCTCCCGGCTGGCGCGCGGGTGCTTGTAGAACGGGTTAATCTGCGGGTGCGGCGACTGTTCAATGTACTTGTAGCCCCACTCCGCTACCTGATGGACCATGCGGGTGATCCCGAGGTCCTTAATCACATCCACATCAAAGGCAATTTTCATCGTCGTTACCTGTGCAAAGAAGTTCCGTCGGCAAAGCGTGCTTAACGTTTGTAGAATGCCGGGCACTCAGGCAGCGTCACCTCAACCGGCTCGCTGGTTCCCTGCGCTTTAATGCAGGCGTCCGCCGCTACCGACGCCGCGTAGCCGTCCCAGGCCGACGGGCCGTGCAGCTGACCGGCTTTGACGTCGTTGATAAAGGCCTGCAGTTCGACGTCGTAGGCTTTGATAAAGCGGTCTTTCCAGTCGGTCAGAATGGCGGTCGACAGGCTGGCGGACTTGCGCATCTGGACGGCAGACGGCTCCGGCAGACGGGCAATCCCGGTCTCGCCGACCACTTCGCACTGGATGTCATACCCGTACTGGCAGTTCACGAACACCTCGACGTCGATCAGGGTGCCTTTTTTGGTTTCAAAGGAGACGATCTGCGGGTCTTTCAGGCGCGCATGGGTGTGCGAGGTGGAGCGCGGGAAGCGCACCTGCACGGAACGGTAGTCATCGTTCAGCAGCCAGCGCAGCACGTCCAGCTCGTGGATCAGGGTGTTGGTGATCGCCATATCGGTGGTGTAGTTCTCGCCAACCGACTGGTTGCGGTGGGCGCAGCGCAGCATCAGCGGCGCGCCGATATCGCCATCGTCGATCACTTTTTTCAGCGCCAGATAGCCTTCGTCGTATGGGCGCATAAAGCCAACCTGCACCAGGCGACGGCCGGCCTTCATTTCAGCATCGACGATACGGCGGCAGCCTTCCGCAGACATCGCCAGCGGTTTTTCGCAGAACACCGGCTTACCGGCGGCGATGGCGGCCAGGGTGTACTCTTCGTGGGTCGGGTCCCAGGAGGTGACCAGGATGGCATCGACATCGCTGGCGTTAATCACGTCGTGGCCGTCGGCGTAGACTTCCGCCTGCACGCCCGGCAGCGCGACCGCCGCACGGGCGTTGTCGGCATTGATATCAGACACCGCCACAACGGTGGCGCCCTGCAGAACCTGGGTGCAGCGACGGATGTGTTCTTTACCGATAGCGCCAGCGCCGATGACACCTAATTTGAGCGACATAATGGTTTTCTCCGTAAGTCTGTAGGATTCAGGGTGGATGTTCGTTTTAGTAATCACGCGCCTGGGCGCGCTTTTCATTAATCATTTGCGCAACTTTGCGGATCCGCTCTGAGAGCGCCGTCTGGGCGACCCCGACGTTCCACCAGCTGCCGTATTTGTGCACCATGGTCTTCGGCAGCACTTTAATATCAATCAGGGTGCTGACCGTTTCGCGACGGGCGGCGTCCAGCGCGTGGCGCAGTTCGTCCAGGGTGGTGACGCGCCAGGTTTTGCAGCCGTAGCCGGCGGCGATGGTGGCGAAGTCCACCGGCACCAGACCGCCCTGCAGCTGGCCGGTTTCCGGCTGGCGGTAGCGGAACTCGGTGCCGAAGCTGTCCATCCCGTGCTCCATCTGCAGGTTGTTGATGCAGCCGTTGGCCATGTTGTCGAACAGCACGACGTTGATCTTCGCCCGCTCCTGCAGGGAGGTGACCAGCTCAGAGTGGAGCATCATGAACGAGCCATCGCCGACCAGGGAGTAGACTTCGCTCTGCGGCTGCGCCAGCTTCACCCCCAGCGCCGCGTTGACTTCGTATCCCATGCAGGAGTAGCCGTACTCCACGTGATAAGTGTTTTCCGCGCGGTTACGCCAGACGCGCTGCAGATCGCCGGGCAGGCTGCCCGCCGCCGCGACGATCACCGCCTCGGCCGGCAGCGTTTCATTCAGTACCCCGAGGACGCTGCTCTGGGTCAGGGTGGAGTCGGTGATCTGGCGGAACTCGCGATATACCGATTCGCGATCGAGATGATCGTCGATCTCCGGCACAAAGGATTTCTCCTGCCACACCGCCTGGTAGACGCGCTGGGTCTCTTTTAACTGACGGCTCTGTACGCTCTCGATCTGCGCGCCCCAGCCGGCCTGCCAGCCGCTGTCCGCCAGCGCCGCGTCGAGGGCGGTCATCGCTTCCCGGGCGTCCGCCAGCATGGCAATGCCGTCCAGCTTCCAGGCGTCGAAGTTGCTGACGTTAATATTCAGGAAACGCACCTCCGGGTGCTGGAAAATCCATTTCGAGGCGGTGGTAAAATCGCTGAAACGGGTGCCGACGCCGATCACCAGGTCGGCCTCTTTCGCCAGCAGGTTCGCCGCCAGACAGCCCGTCTCGCCGACGCCGCCGACGTTCAGGGGGTGAGAAGAGACCACCGTCCCCTTTCCGGCCTGGGTTTCGGCAAAAGGCACTCCGTAGCGCTCGGCGAAACGGGACAGCGCTTCGCCCGCGCCGGAGTATTTCACCCCGCCGCCGCAGACGATCAGCGGTTTACGGCTGGCTTTGATGGCCGCCACGGCGTCCGCCAGCTGCGCGGCGCTGGCCGGGCGGCGATCGAGACGGTGTACGCGACGCGCAAAGAAGGATTCCGGGTAGTCCCAGGCTTCGCCCTGCACATCCTGCGGCAGGCACAGCGTCACTGCGCCGGTTTCCGCCGGGTCGGTCAGGACGCGCATGGCGTTGATGCAGGCGCTCATCAGCTGTTCCGGGCGGGTAATGCGGTCCCAGTATTTGCTGACCGCGCGGAAGGCGTCATTGGTGCTGATGCTGAGATCGTAGCTCTGTTCAATCTGCTGGAGCACCGGGTCCGGCTGGCGGGTGGCGAAGACATCGCCCGGCAGCAGCAGCAGCGGAATGCGGTTGGCGCTGGCGGTGCCGGCGGCGGTGATCATGTTGGCCGCCCCCGGGCCGATGGAGGAGGTGCAGGCGATAATCTGCCGGCGCAGGGCCTGGCGGGCAAAACCGGTGGCCGCATGGGCCATCCCCTGCTCGTTGCGCCCCTGATAGACGCGCATGTCGCCGCTATCCTGCTCCAGCGCCTGCCCCAGCCCCAGGACGTTGCCATGGCCGAAAATCGCAAAAATGCCTTTCACGAACTTCAGCTCTTCGCCATCCACTTCCAGGTACTGGTTATCGAGGAACTTCACCAGCGCCTGCGCCGTTGTCAGTCTCAGTTTGCCCATGTTGCACAATCCTTATTGTTCAGTATTTGTGTGTGGCGTCGCGCCGATGCCGCCGGGGCCGTCGTTCACGTCACTGGAATACCTGTGGATTATAGGCAAACATTTTTTTCATTAAATACAAATACAGAAGAAATATTTCATTTTGCGAGAAGGATCAAACTCTCTACCCATTTCATACGTTTCACTTACATTCCTGACACGTTTTCAGGCGCTTTTTGGCGGCGCCAGACGGCAATATCCCCTTAAAAATCATAGGTAAATGGCTGTCGTTTGACGTTTCATTTTCCTCAGGGTCGACAGAGGGGGCGATCCGCGCTAACGCGAGGCTCAGTGCGGCAGAGTGGTAGATCCCTCACACTTTTGGTTTTTTAATTTCGAACGAGTTTGCAAATGAAATATTTATTTCTCAAACTAAGGGTAACCAATAACCCTCAGGCTGTTCACGGAGTCGACGTCGGGATCCCGACCCTTCCAGGCAGCAGACACCAAAAAGGAAATCCTAGCTATGAATGCAGCAGTAAAGCGGCTCGACGTCATCTGTATAGGTCGGGTGGCCGTCGACCTCTATGCCCAGCAGATCGGTTCGCGGCTAGAAGACGTTGCCAGTTTCTCGAAATATCTGGGCGGCTCCTCCGGCAACGTGGCCTTTGGCACCGCGATTCAGGGGCTGAAATCGGCCATGCTGGCGCGCGTTGGCGATGAACACAACGGCCGTTTCCTGCGTGAAACGCTCAACCGCGCCGGGGTGGATACCGAGTATCTGATTACCGACAAATCCCGCCTGACCGCGCTGGTGATGCTGGGGATCAAGGATCAGGAGACCTTCCCTCTGATTTTCTACCGCGATAACTGCGCCGATATGGCCTTAACGCCTGACGACATCAGCGAGGAGTATATTGCCTCCTCCCGGGCGCTGGCGGTGACCGGCACCCACCTGTCGCACGCCAACACCCGCGCCGCGGTGCTGAAGGCGCTGGAGTACGCTCGCCGTCACGGACTGCGTACCGCGCTGGATATCGATTACCGTCCGGTGCTGTGGGGGCTCACCTCGCTCGGCGATGGCGAAACCCGTTTCATTGAGTCCGGGCCGGTCACCAGCCAGCTGCAGGAAGTGCTGCATCTGTTCGATTTGGTGGTGGGAACCGAAGAAGAGTTTCATATTGCCGGAGGCAGCACCGATACCCTGACCGCGTTGAAAAATGTGCGCCATGCCACTAAAGCCACCCTCGTCTGCAAGCGCGGGCCGATGGGCTGCGTGGTGCTGGAAGGCGACATCCCGGACAACTGGGACCAGGTGCCGCTGCAGCAGGGCGTGCGCGTGGAAGTGCTCAACGTGCTGGGCGCCGGGGATGCCTTTATGTCGGGCCTGCTGCGCGGCTGGCTTAACGACGAGGGCTGGGAGCAGGCTTGCCGTTACGCCAACGCCTGCGGGGCGCTGGTGGTCTCCCGCCACGGCTGCGCGCCGGCGATGCCGACCAAAGTCGAACTCGATGACTACCTGCAGCGCGCCGAATCGGTACCGCGCCCGGACGTCGACGAGCGCCTCAACCATCTGCACCGGGTGACCAGCCGCCGCCAGCAGTGGCCGGAGCTGTGCATTTTCGCCTTCGACCATCGCAAACAGCTGGCCGACCTGGCGCGGGAGACCGGGCGCGATGAAGCCTGCATTCCGCAGCTCAAGCTGCTGTTGTTGGCCGCGGCCGAAGCGGCGGCGCAGGAGGCGGGTCTTGACCAGCGCAGCGGCATTCTGGCCGACGGCACCTACGGCCAGCGTGCGCTGAACGCCATTACCGGCAAGGGCTGGTGGATCGGGCGACCTATCGAACTGCCCAGCTCGCGCCCGCTGCGTCTGGAGCATGGCAACATCGGCTCGCAGCTGATCGACTGGCCGCTGGAGCATGTCGTCAAATGTCTGGTCTTCTATCACCCGGACGACCCGGCGGCGCTGCGTGAAGAGCAGGACGCTCTGCTGCTCGAGGTGTGGCAGGCCTGTAACAAATCAGGCCACGAGCTGCTGCTGGAGGTGATCCTCCCGGAAAATGGCCCGGACAAAGACGAGCGCCATTACCACACCATGCTGGAGCACTTCTATCAGCTGGGGATCAAGCCGGACTGGTGGAAGCTGCCGCCGCTCTCCAGCGCCAGCTGGCAGCAGATCACCGCCCTTATCGAGCGCGAAGATCCGTGGAGCCGCGGGATCCTGATCCTCGGCCTCGATGCGCCTTCCGACAAACTGCGCGCCGGTTTCGCCGAGGCGGCCGCACACCCGATGATCAAAGGTTTCGCCGTCGGGCGCACCATCTTTGGCCAGCCGTCGCGGCGCTGGATGCAGGGCGAGCTCAGCGATGAGGCGCTGATAGAGGAAGTGAAACGCAACTACCTGACGCTTATTGGCTACTGGCGCGAAGCCCGCCGCTGATCCCCCAACGCCCGTCTCCGTCACCTTGCGGAGCGGGCGTTTTTCTGTTTCTTCGTGAAATGAATCGCGTATTTCGTCGCAATAAATGAAAAATTCGCTTCATTTGGTACACTGGAAGCCATATTCCTTCCATTTTCTCAGAGCGCACTCTATGGCCAATAATCCAACACAGCTGACCATCCTGCAGGATGAAATCAGGCGTCGCTACGATACGTTAAGCAAACGTCTGAAACAGGTCGCCCGCTATATCCTTGATAACAGCAATAGCGTGGCTTTCGATACCGTGGCCTCCATTGCGCAACAGGCGGATGTTCCCCCTTCCACGTTGATTCGTTTTGCCAACGCCTTCGGCTTCAGCGGCTTTAACGAAATGAAACAGATGTTCAAGCAGCATTTGATGGAAGAGACCGCCAACTATACCGAGCGTGCCCGTCTGTTCCGCCAGACCACCAGCGATGAGTCCAGCCCGCCGGAAACGCCGACGGAAATCCTCAATATGTTCACAATGGTGAACAACCAGGCGCTGCAGCAGCTGGCGATGCAGACCTCCAGCGATGAGCTGGAGCGCGCGGTGGCCCTGCTGGGCGAGGCGGAAAATATCTACGTCATTGGCCTGCGCCGGTCGTTCAGCGTCGCCTCCTATCTGACCTATGCGCTGCGCCACCTCGATCGCAAAGCCTTTCTGATCGACGGCCTCGGCGGCATGTTCACCGAACAGTTGAGTCTGGTCGGCCCGAAAGACGTGGTGGTGGCGGTGAGCTTCTCGCCGTACGCCCGGGAAGTGGTCGAGCTGGTGGAGCTGGGCGCGCAGCGCAAAGCGCGGCAGATCGCCATTACCGACAGCCAGGTCAGCCCGCTGGCGGCCTTCAGCGATGTCTGCTTTGTGGTGCGGGAAGCGCAGGTGGATGGCTTCCGCTCGCAGGTTGCTTCCCTGTGCCTGGCCCAGACGCTGGCGGTTTCGCTGGCGCTGAACAGCAGTCAGGAGTCCGAGGCCAAGCAGAAGGCGTGAGATAGGCCGCCTGGCGTCGGTTGCGCGGCGGCGCGGGATAAGCCTGCGGGGGGACCCCGTAGGCCGGATAAGCGTAGCGCCATCCGGCACAAGACGGGTATGGCGCCGGAGGTGTCCTGCCCGGCGGCGCTGCGCTTGCCGGGCGTGTGATATATGCGCCTGC
>NZ_JBEAHA010000019.1:0-61569 GCF_040061975.1 Klebsiella sp. GG_Kp146 | reverse complement strand
CCTGTGACCCCATCATTATGAGTGATGTGCTCTAACCAGCTGAGCTACGTAGCCATCTTTTTTTCGCGTAACCTTATCGGCGTTGCGGGGCGCATTATGCGTATTGGGCCTGCGAGCGTCAACCTCTTTTTCAAGGAAAATCGTTGTAATGTGACTGTTTGGTTAGGTTGCGAACAGCTCGCTGCAATAATCGGCAATTATTGGTTATTTATCGTTTTTCAGCGGCATAAATCCCGCAAAAAGAAAACGGACCCCGGAGGGTCCGTTTCGCGTTTCATCGCCTGTCAGGGCTTATTTATAGGCCGACTGGTGGACGCCCACCGCGCGGCCTGACGGATCGTTCATGGTTTTGAACGCTTCATCCCATTCAATGGCTTTGGCAGAAGAGCAGGCCACCGACGGACCGCCAGGGACACACTCCGCCGCGCTTGGCAGCGGGAACAGCTCTTCGAAGATCTCGCGGTACAGATAGCCTTCTTTGGAGGTCGGCGTGTTGTACGGGAAGCGGAAGCTTGCGGTTTCCAGCTGCTGGTCGCTGATCTGTTTCGCGGCCACTTCTTTCAGCGTATCGATCCAGCTGTAGCCGACGCCGTCAGAGAATTGCTCCTTCTGGCGCCAGGCCACGCTGGCCGGCAGGTAGGATTCAAAACATTCGCGCAGGATATGTTTTTCCATTTTGCCGTTGCCGCACATCTTATCCTGCGGGTTGATGCGCATCGCCACGTCGAGGAACTTCTTATCGAGGAACGGCACGCGGGCTTCCACGCCCCAGGCGGACATCGCTTTGTTGGCGCGAGCGCAGTCAAACATATGCAGCGCCTGCAGCTTACGCACCGTCTCTTCGTGCAGTTCTTTGGCGTTCGGCGCCTTATGGAAGTAGAGGTAGCCGCCGAACACTTCGTCCGAGCCTTCGCCGGAAAGCACCATTTTGATGCCCATGGCTTTAATTTTACGTGACATCAGGTACATCGGCGTCGAAGCGCGAATGGTGGTCACATCGTAGGTTTCGATGTGATAGATAACGTCGCGGATCGCATCCAGCCCTTCCTGAACGGTAAAGTGAATTTCATGGTGCACGGTGCCGAGGTGGTTAGCCACTTCCTGCGCCGCTTTCAGGTCGGGAGAGCCTTCCAGACCGACCGCGAAGGAGTGCAGCTGCGGCCACCAGGCTTCGCTACGCTCCTGATCTTCGACGCGACGGGCGGCGAATTTCTTGGTGATGGCGGAGATGACCGAAGAATCAAGGCCGCCGGAGAGCAGCACGCCGTAGGGCACGTCGGACATCAGGTGGCTTTTCACCGACTCTTCCAGCGCCTGACGCAGTTCGTTCTTATCGGTAACGTTGTCTTTTACCGCGTCGTAATCGAACCAGTCGCGCTGATAGTACTGGCGAATTTCACCGTCTTTGCTCCACAGGTAGCTGCCTGCCGGGAACTCTTTAATGGTGCGGCACACCGGCACCAGGGCTTTCATTTCTGAGGCGACGTAGAAGTTGCCGTGTTCGTCATGGCCCATATACAGCGGAATAATACCGATATGGTCGCGACCAATTAAGTACGCGTCTTTTTCGCTGTCGTACAGGGCGAAGGCGAACATCCCCTGCAGGTCGTCGAGGAACGCCGGGCCTTTTTCCTGATACAGCGCGAGGATCACTTCGCAGTCGGAGCCGGTCTGGAACTGATAGCGATCGCCATATTCCGCGCGCAGCGCCTGATGGTTGTAGATTTCGCCGTTAACGGCCAGCGCATGGGTTTTTTCGGCGTTGTACAGCGGCTGGGCGCCGGCGTTGACGTCGACAATCGACAGGCGCTCGTGCGCCAGAATCGCTTTGTCGCTGGCATACACGCCAGACCAGTCCGGACCGCGATGGCGCATCAGGCGGGAAAGCTCCAGCGCCTTTTTACGCAGCTCGCCTGCGTCAGTTTTAATATCCAGTACGCCAAAAATAGAACACATAGCCTTCTCCATTACCCTGTCGTGTTTGATGTTGTGCTGGCTTCGTCTCGTGGCGAAGCCTGAGTGCGTGCTTAAGAAAATGCCGTAAAGGGGGAGCCGGCGCAAGGGTTTTACGGCCGGAAAAAGAAAAAACGCAACTACGATTGTTGAATAGTAAAAAAAGAGTATCTTTTGAACGGCTTTATTGAAGAATACGCAATTATAAGCCGTTTTTATTAGATGGGGGGCTTTTAGCAGGCGTCAGAAATGAACAACCACGTCCTGAGACGTGGCTGGCATTAGAAAATATCGATTTCCGCGACGGAAGGGTAGATCCACGACGGGCGGAACGGCATGCTGTCGATGTCGTCGAGGGTCGAGACGCCGGAGAGCACCAGAATGGTCTCCAGCCCCGCCTGGAAGCCGGCCAGAATGTCGGTGCGCAGATTGTCGCCAACGATCACCGTCTGTTCGGAGTGGGCCTGCATTTTGTTCAGCGCTGAGCGGATGATCCACGGGCTGGGTTTACCGACGTAAAACGGCTTACGGCCGGAGATCTTCTCGATCCCGGCGCACAGAGCGCCGCAGGCCGGGTAGAAGCCGCGACCGTGAGTATCCGGGTTGGTGGCAATGAAGCGGGCGCCATTGGCGACAAAGAAGGCCGCCTTATGCATCATTTCCCAGTTAAAGGAGCGGGTTTCCCCGACGATGACAAAATCCGGGTTGACATCGGTAATGGTAAAGCCGGCTTTATACAGCTCGTGGATCAGCGCCCCTTCACCCACCACATAGGCTTTCTTGCCTTCCTGGCGGCGCAGAAAATCGGCCGTCGCCATTGCCGAGGTGTAAAAGGCGCTATCCGGCACCTCAATCCCGGCGGTGGCGAAACGGTTCGCCAGATCCTGGCCGGTTTGCGACGGGTAGTTGGTCAGCATCACCAGCGGCATGCCTTTATCGAGGATGCGCTTGATAAACTCGGCAGCGCCGGGAACGGCGACGTTATCGTGCATCAGCACGCCGTCAATATCACAAATTATGTTTTGAATGGTCATGGTGGGTCCAGAATCATTAACAAAGACGAAACTATACGCGTCATCGATGCGGTTTCACACCTCTGACGGGCGATGCCCGCCAGTGACAGAGCGACGCGCTTATCTGTAAAGGGGGGCGATTAGCTCTCAAGCAAGCGCTGCAGCAGCGTGCCATTGAGCATGGCGCGTTTGACCAGCGCGAAGGCGCCAATCGCTGAGCGATGATCGAGGGTGGAGCGCACCACCGGCAGGTTCTTACGAAACGCCTTCAGCGCCTGGGCGTTAATGCAGCCCTCAATGGCCGGGAGCAGCACTTTCTCGGCTTCCACAATTTCGCCGGCGACGACGATTTTTTGCGGATTGAACAGGTTGATGGCGATGGCGATCGTTTTTCCGAGGTGACGCCCTACGTACTCGATCACCTCGCAGGCCAGGGCATCGCCCTTGTTGGCCGCTTTGCAGATGGTTTTGATCGTGCAGTCATCGAGGGTCAGGCGGCTCTGGTAGCCCTGGTCCAGCAGATGGCGAACGCGATGTTCGATGGCGGCGTTCGCCGCGACGGTCTCCAGGCAGCCGAAGTTGCCGCAGTGGCAGCGTTCGCCCAGCGGATCGACCTGAATATGGCCAATTTCGCCCACGTTGCCGTTACGGCCAATAAAAATGCGTCCGTTGGAGATGATCCCCGCCCCGGTGCCGCGGTGCACGCGCACCAGAATGGAGTCTTCGCAGTCCTGGCTTGCGCCAAAATAGTGCTCGGCCAGCGCCAGACTGCGGATATCGTGCCCGACAAAGCAGGTAACGTTGAAGCGTTTTTCCAGCGCCCCGACCAGGCCCCAGTTTTCCACCGCAATGTGCGGCATATAGCGGATCACGCCGCTTTCTGGATCCACCAGCCCCGGCAGGATCACCGAGATGGCGATCAGCTCGCGGATTTTGCGCTGACAGTTTTCGATAAAAGTGGCGATGATATTCAGCAGGGCGTGTTCCAGCGTTTCCTGGGTGCGCTCGGGCAGCGGGAAATGCTCCTCCTCCAGGGTCTTGCTGCTTAAATCATAGAGGGTTAGGGTGGCGTCATAGCGGCCAAGGCGCACGCCAATGGCGTTGAAGTTACGCGTCTCCGCAATGATGGAGATGGCGCGGCGCCCCCCGGTGGAGGCCTGCTGATCGACTTCTTTGATCAGGCCGCGCTCAATAAGCTGACGCGTGATTTTGGTCACGCTGGCAGGGGCAAGCTGGCTTTGTTCCGCGATCTGAATGCGCGAGATAGGCCCATGCTGGTCAATCAGGCGGTACACGGCCGCGCTGTTCAGTTGTTTTACGAGGTCAACGTTACCAATTTGAGCTTGTCCGCCTGCTGTCATACTTTTACTTACTCAGTGACGACCTCGTTACCATTAACGATGGTCTTGGTGATTTTATAATCGCGTGTAAAGGCGGTCAGGTTAGCGACCATACCCGGCGCAATGCTGCCGAGCTGCTTGTCCACACCAATGGCGCGCGCGGGATAGAGCGTCGCCATCCGCAATACTTCGTCCAGCGCCACACCGCAATGCTCAACCAGATTACGCACCCCTTCAATCATGGTCAGGGAAGATCCGCTGAGGGTGCCGTTTTCATCTACGCACAGCCCGTTGCGGTAGTATATTGTTTTCCCGGCAAAAATGAACTGGTCAATATTCGCCCCCGCCGGCGCGGTGGCGTCGGTGACCAGGCACAGTTTGTCGCCTTTCAGGCGCTTGGCGTTGCGCACGTTGGCGTAATCGACGTGCATCCCGTCGACAATAATACCGCAGTAGACATCCGGCTCGTCAAAAATCGCCCCGGCCAGACCCGGTTCGCGGCCGGTAATGTAGGGCATCGCATTATACAGGTGGGTAGCGAAGGTAATGCCCGCGCGGAAGCCCACTTTCGCCTCTTTCAGCGTGGCGTTGGAGTGGCCCGCGGAGACGACTATCCCGGCGGCGACCAGTTTGCGGATCACTTCCGGCTCGACGCGCTCAGGGGCGAGGGTCACTTTGGTGATCACATCGGCGTTATCGCACAGGAAATCGACCAGCGCCGCGTCCGGTTTACGCACGTAGTCGGGATTGTGGGTGCCTTTCTTAACGATATTCAGCCACGGTCCTTCAAGATGCAGACCCAGCGCCTGGTTCGGGTGCTTTTGCAGGTATTCGCGCATCACGCGGACGCCTTGCTTCATCAGATCGTCGCTGGAGGTAATCAGCGTCGGCAGGAAGCTGGTGCAGCCTGAGCGTTCGTTGGCCTTCTGCATGATCTCCAGCGTTTCGACAGTGACCGCGTCAGGGCTGTCGTTAAACTGCACGCCGCCGCAGCCGTTGAGCTGGACGTCGATAAAACCGGGGGCGAGGATCGCGCCGTTGACTGAGCGCTGCTCGATGTCAGACGGCAAATCTGCCAGCGGACAAAGACGTTCGATAAGGCCATTAGCGATAACAACCGCATGGTCATCGAGAATTTCATGACCGGTATAAACCCGGCCCTGGGTTAATGCATACATTACGACCCCCGGTATATACGCCTCATCAGGCCCGGGAACGTTCGTTTGCCGCCGGCCTGATGATGCATACAAAGAAAAAGATGGTCCCGCGCAAAGTCGCGGGACGCGACTACATTACAGACCTTTAATATTTTCAGCTTCTAATTCGTTGAAATATTTCAGCGTCTTCACTTTCAGCTCCATGGTGGACGGTTCGTCGCAGACGATCACCGCCTTCGGATGCAGCTGCAGACAGGTAATGGTCCACATGTGGTTGACGTTACCTTCAACTGCCGCCTGCAGCGCCAGCGCTTTCTGATGGCCCAGCACCAGAATCATGACTTCTTCTGCATCCAGCAGGGTGCCCACGCCGACGGTCAGCGCATATTTCGGCACCAGATCCACGTCGCCGTCGAAGAAGCGGGAGTTCGCCACACGGGTGTCATGGGTCAGGGTCTTAATACGGGTGCGGGACGCCAGAGAAGAGGCCGGTTCGTTGAACGCGATGTGGCCATCGTTGCCCACGCCGCCCATAAACAGGTGGATTTTACCGTAGGAACGAATTTTTTCTTCATAGCGACGGCATTCCGCATCGATGTCCGGCGCGTTACCATTCAGCAGGTTGATATTTTCTGCCGGAATATCAACGTGGTCAAAGAAATTACGGTGCATGAAGCTATGATAGCTTTCCGGATGCTCTTTCGGCAGGCCAACGTATTCATCCATGTTGAAGGTGACAACGTGCTTGAAGCTAACCTGGCCTGCTTTATGCATTTCAACCAGCGCCTTGTAGGCGGTGAGCGGGGTGCCGCCGGTGGGCAGACCCAGCACGAACGGACGGTCCGCGGTTGGTTTGAATGCATTAATGCGGTTCACGATATGGCGGGCAGCCCATTTACCGACCTGCTCAGCGGTTACCAGGGGGATCAGTCTCATTCTTCACCTCTATAGTTAAAAGTAGAATCTGGCGGATTGGCGCCAGCACTCTGAGGAGAGTATTGCAGCAACTGCGCCGACCGGGGTCAATCCGTGTTGATTTTTTGAATGATAAAATAAGTTTTCGATGTTAGCCAGTCTAAGGGAGGGGTGAATACGATATTTGGTGATAATTATCACAAAAAATACCCTTTTAATTTGCGATACGAATTAATTTTTCACACACTTTGCCGGTAAGTGATAAAACCGACCTTGTTACACAATAAAAAAGTGGCTTTGAAAATGAGCCTCATCGGGGTCTCATAGGGGGAATAAGATGAATATTTTAGGTTTCTTTCAGCGACTGGGTAGGGCGTTACAGCTCCCTATCGCAGTGCTGCCGGTCGCGGCATTGCTGCTGCGTTTCGGGCAACCAGACCTGTTGAATGTACCCTTCATCGCGCAAGCGGGTGGGGCTATCTTCGACAACCTGGCGCTGATCTTTGCTATCGGTGTGGCGTCAAGCTGGTCCAAGGATAACGCCGGTTCTGCGGCGCTGGCCGGGGCAGTAGGTTATTTCGTGATGACCAAAGCGATGGTCACCATCAATCCGGAAATCAACATGGGCGTACTGGCCGGTATCATTACCGGTCTGGTAGCAGGGGCGGTGTACAATCGCTGGGCCGGCATCAAGCTGCCGGACTTCCTGAGCTTCTTCGGCGGCAAACGCTTCGTGCCGATCGCCACCGGCTTCTTCTGTTTGATCCTCGCGGCGCTCTTCGGCTACGTCTGGCCGCCGGTGCAGCACGCTATCCATGCGGGCGGCGAGTGGATCGTTTCCGCAGGGGCGCTGGGTTCCGGTATCTTCGGCTTTATCAACCGTCTGCTGATCCCGACCGGTCTGCATCAGGTGCTGAACACCATCGCCTGGTTCCAGATTGGTGAGTTCACGAACGCCGCAGGCGCCGTGTTCCACGGCGACATCAACCGCTTCTACGCCGGCGACGGCACCGCGGGGATGTTCATGTCCGGCTTCTTCCCGATCATGATGTTTGGTCTGCCGGGCGCGGCGCTGGCGATGTATCTGGCCGCTCCGAAAGCGCGTCGTCCGATGGTGGGCGGTATGCTGCTGTCCGTTGCCATCACCGCGTTCCTGACCGGGGTAACCGAGCCGCTGGAATTCCTGTTCATGTTCCTGGCTCCGCTGCTGTACCTCCTGCACGCGGTACTGACCGGTATCAGCCTGTTCATCGCAACGGCGCTGGGCATTCATGCGGGCTTCTCCTTCTCCGCAGGCGCTATTGACTACGTGCTGATGTACAGCCTGCCGGCCGCCAGCAAAAACGTCTGGATGCTGCTGGTGATGGGCGTGGTGTTCTTCTTCGTCTACTTCCTGCTGTTCAGCGCGGTGATCCGCATGTTCAACCTGAAAACGCCGGGTCGTGAAGACAAAGCCGCTGACGTGGTAACGGAAGAAGCGAACAGCAACACTGAAGAAGGCCTGACCCAGCTGGCGACCAGCTATATCGCTGCGGTGGGCGGAACGGACAACCTGAAAGCGATTGACGCCTGTATCACCCGTCTGCGCCTGACCGTGGGCGATTCGGCGAAAGTCAACGACGCCGCCTGTAAACGTCTCGGCGCGTCCGGGGTGGTAAAACTGAATAAGCAAACCATCCAGGTTATCGTCGGCGCGAAGGCAGAGTCTATCGGCGATGAGATGAAAAAAGTGGTGACCCGCGGCCCGGTAGCGGCAGCGGCAGCCGCGCCGGCTGGCAACGTCGCCACCGCAGCGCCCGCGGCTAAACCGCAGGCGGTAGCGAACGCGAAGACCGTTGAGTCGCTGGTTTCGCCGATTACCGGTGACGTGGTGGCCCTCGAACAGGTGCCGGACGAAGCCTTCGCCAGCAAAGCCGTCGGCGACGGTATCGCGGTGAAACCGACCAGCAACATCGTGGTGGCCCCGGCCGCCGGTACCGTGGTGAAAATTTTCAACACTAACCACGCGTTCTGCCTCGAAACCAACAACGGTGCGGAAATCGTTGTCCACATGGGTATCGACACCGTGGCGCTGGAAGGCAAGGGCTTCAAACGTCTGGTTGAAGAGGGCGCGGACGTGAAGGCGGGCGAGCCGATTCTGGAAATGGATCTGGACTTCCTCAACGCCAACGCGCGCTCGATGATTAGCCCGGTGGTCTGCAGCAACAGCGATGACTACAGCGCGCTGGTGATACTGGCGAGCGGTAAGGTCGTTGCCGGCCAGACGCCGCTGTATGAGATTAAAGGCAAGTAAGGCTCCTGAGTCGAGTTTATGCCTCAGCGGCGAAGGGAAACCTTCGCCGCTTTTTTTTGCAGCAATCGGCCCCGTAATCCTCTTCTGATACCTATTTTACGTAACTAATAGTTGTCACTACGCCCTGCTTGTAAGATCATGTGCCGTTATACGTTGTTTACGCTTTGAGGAACCCGTGATGAGTGAGGCAGAAGCCCGCCCGACTAACTTTATCCGTCAGATCATTGATGAAGATCTGGCTACCGGTAAGCACACCACCGTTCACACCCGCTTCCCGCCGGAGCCGAACGGTTATCTGCACATTGGCCATGCGAAATCCATCTGCCTGAACTTCGGCATCGCCCAGGATTATCAGGGCCAATGCAACCTGCGTTTCGATGACACCAACCCGGTGAAAGAAGATATCGAATACGTGGAGTCGATTAAAAACGACGTGCAGTGGTTAGGTTTCCACTGGTCCGGGGACGTTTGCTACTCGTCTGACTACTTTGATCAGCTGCATCAGTATGCGGTTGAGCTGATCAACAAAGGCCTGGCCTATGTTGATGAACTCTCTCCTGATGAAATTCGTGAATATCGCGGCACCCTGAAAGCGCCGGGTAAGAACAGCCCGTATCGCGACCGCAGCGTGGAAGAAAACCTGGTGCTGTTCGAAAAAATGCGCAGCGGCGGCTTCGAAGAGGGCAAGGCCTGCCTGCGCGCGAAGATCGATATGGCGTCGCCGTTCATCGTGATGCGCGATCCGGTGCTGTACCGCATTAAGTTCGCTGAGCATCATCAGACCGGCAACAAGTGGTGCATCTACCCGATGTACGACTTCACCCACTGCATCAGCGATGCGCTGGAAGGCATTACCCACTCGCTGTGTACCCTGGAGTTCCAGGACAACCGTCGTCTGTACGACTGGGTGCTGGACAACATCAGCATCCCGGTTCACCCGCGCCAGTACGAATTCTCGCGCCTGAATCTTGAATACACGGTGATGTCCAAGCGTAAGCTGAACCAGCTGGTGACCGAGAAGCACGTGGAAGGCTGGGACGATCCGCGGATGCCGACCATCTCCGGTCTGCGTCGTCGCGGCTACACCGCCGAATCCATCCGCGAATTCTGCAAGCGCATCGGCGTGACCAAGCAGGACAACACTATTGAGATGGCGTCGCTGGAGTCCTGCATTCGCGAAGATCTCAACGAAAACGCGCCGCGCGCGATGGCAGTGATCGATCCGGTGAAACTGGTTATCGAGAACTACCCGCAGGGCGAAAGCGAAATGGTGGCGATGCCGAACCATCCGAACAAGCCGGAGATGGGCAGCCGCGAAGTGCCGTTCAGCGCGGAAATCTGGATCGACCGCGCGGACTTCCGTGAAGAAGCCAACAAGCAGTACAAGCGTCTGGTGCTGGGCAAAGAAGTGCGTCTGCGCAACGCCTACGTCATCAAAGCGGAACGCGTGGAGAAAGATGCCGAAGGCAATATCACCACTATCTTCTGCACCTACGATGCCGACACCCTGAGTAAAGATCCGGCTGACGGCCGCAAGGTCAAAGGCGTGATCCACTGGGTGAGCGCGGCGCATGCGCTGCCGGTAGAGATCCGTCTCTACGATCGCCTGTTCAGCGTACCAAACCCGGGTGCAGCGGAGGATTTCCTCGCGGTGATCAATCCGGAATCGCTGGTGATCAAACAGGGTTACGCGGAGCCGAGCCTGGCGCAGGCGGAAGCCGGTAAAGCTTACCAGTTTGAGCGTGAAGGTTACTTCTGCCTCGACAGCCGCTATGCAACCGCAACCAGTCTGGTGTTTAACCGCACCGTCGGTCTGCGCGATACCTGGGCGAAAGCGGGCGAATAACCGTTTCCTTACCGTCAAAGCGCCGCACTCTGCGGCGCTTTTTTTGTTTCAGAATCAGCCAATTACTCTTTTTATTTTCGCGAAGCGAATTAATTCTGTTTCAAACCGGAAATAAATAACGCTTCTGATATTTCCTGTCTCATACAAAAAACCAATGTAATCGCTTTCAGGTTTTGCGTTTTTCCCTGATTTTGCAATGACTTCCATGACAAAATCATCAGAGATAAGACTGTAACAAAACGACATAAATTATGTGCGCTTTGTCATAATCTTAAGCTTTGCCTCACGAAAAACATTGATAATTCGCGTCACGAAAAATAGTCTATCTACAGTGGTTTCGCGGCCTTTTTCACCGCCCCACATTTTGCAGTGTTATTTATTTTTTTAGCGAATGACCCCCTGGTCTTCGCCTTTTAAAACGTCAAAGAGGATATGCACATGCGTACGTTTAGTGGCAAACGTAGTACGCTGGCGCTGGCTATTGCCGCCGTCACCGCGATGTCGGGCTGGGTTGTGATTCCGCAGGCCAGCGCAGCAGGCTTTATCGATGATTCTACTTTAACCGGCGGTATCTATTACTGGCAGCGTGAGCGTGACCGTAAAGATGTGACCGACGGCGACAAATACAAAACCAACCTTTCCCACTCCACCTGGAACGCCAACCTGGACTTCCAGTCCGGCTATGCCGCCGATATGTTTGGCCTTGATATTGCGGCGTTTACCGCGATTGAAATGGCGGAGAACGGCGACAGCGGCCACCCGAACGAAATTGCCTTCTCGTCGCGTAACAAAGCCTATGACGAAGACTACTCCGGCGATAAGAGCGGCATCAGCCTGTATAAAGCCGCTGCGAAATTCAAATACGGTCCGGCGTGGGCGCGCGCGGGCTACATCCAGCCAACCGGTCAGACCCTGCTGGCGCCGCACTGGAGCTTTATGCCGGGTACCTATCAGGGGGCGGAAGCCGGGGCCAACTTCGACTATGGCACCGCGGGCGCGTTAAGTTTCTCCTACATGTGGACGAACGAGTATAAAGCGCCATGGCATATCGAGATGGATGATTTCTACCAGAACGATAAGAAGACCAAAGTCGATTATCTCCACTCCGTCGGCGCCAAATATGATTTCAAAAACGACCTGGTGCTGGAGGCGGCATTTGGTCAGGCTCAGGGTTATATCGATCAGTACTTTGCTAAAGCCAGCTACAAGTTTGACGTCGCCGGCGCGCCGTTGAGCACCAGCTACCAGTTCTACGGCACTCGCGATAAGGTCAGCAACGGCGGGGTTAACGACATCTATGACGGCACCGCATGGCTGCAGGCGTTAACCTTTGGCTATAAAGTGGCGGATGTGCTGGATCTGCGTCTGGAAGGGACCTGGGTGAAGGCCGATGGCCAGCAGGGCTACTTCCTGCAGCGTATGACCCCGACCTACGCCTCCTCCAACGGTCGTCTCGATATCTGGTGGGATAACCGCTCCGACTTCAACGCCAACGGCGAAAAAGCGGTCTTCTTCGGCGCGATGTATGACATGAAAAACTGGGATATGCCGGGCTGGGCGTTTGGCGCGTCTTATGTGTACGCCTGGGATGCGAAGCCGGGCAAAATGTCCTCCCCGGACGCCTACTATGACGCTGATTACCGTCTGAAAGAGTCGGCCTACAGCCTGGATGCGCTGTATACCGTGCAGGAAGGCCGGGCGAAGGGCACGCTGTTTAAACTGCACTTTACCCAGTACGACAACCATTCCGATATTCCGAGCTGGAGCGGCGGCTACGGCAACATCTTCCAGGATGAGCGCGACGTGAAGTTCATGGTTATCGCCCCGTTCACAATTTTCTGATGCCTGCGCGGCGGGCGTGAGCCTGCCGCACCTCTGGGAGAACGACAATGAAAAAAATGCTGCTTATTGCCATGATGGCATCGGCTCTGGTGGCCTGCACCACGTCGCCGGCACCGAAAGAAGACACCAAACTGAAAGATGCCTATAGCGCCTGTATTAATACGGCGGAAGGCAATCCGGACAAAATTGAAGCCTGCCAGAGCGTACTGAATGTCCTGAAAGAGGATAAACAGCACCAGCAGTTTGCTAACCAGGAGAGCGTCCGGGTACTGGATTATCAGCAGTGTATCCAGGCTACCCGTACCGGTAACGATCAGGCGGTGAAAGCGCGCTGCGACCAGATCTGGAAAGAGATCCGCAGCAATAACACCACCCATTAAGCCAGACGGCAGCGGCAAACGGGCGGAGTCTATCTCCGCCCGTTTGTTTTTTTAGCGCTGACTCTCCGCCGGCTGATAGCCGCGACTCAGGCGCACGAACAGCAGCGCGGTGGCGATGAACCCGCACAGCGCAGCGCACATCAGCCACCATCCCGGCGCGCTTTTATCGCCGGTAAGCTCGACCAGGGCAGTGGAGATAGCCGGCGTCAGGCCGCCGAAGATGGCGGTGGCGAGGCTGAAGGCCAGCGAAAAGCCCACGGTGCGGACATAAACCGGCATCACTTCAGTGAGCGCCGCCACCATCGCGCCGTTATACATGCCAAAGAAGAAGGAAAACCACAACAGGACCAGCGTCATACGGGTGAAATCCGGCGCGGCGGTGAGCCAGTGCATCACCGGCCAGGTGGTGAGCAGCGCCAGCACGGTAATCCCCATCAGCACCGGGCGACGACCGATTCGATCGGAGATCGCGCCGCCAATCGGTAACCAGATAAAATTGGAGATGCCCACCAGCATGGTGACCAGCAGGCTGTCGCGGGCGCTGAGGTGCAGCACTGCTCTGCCGTAGGTTGGCGTATAGACGGTAATAAAGTAGAAAGTGGTGGTGGTCATCGCTACCAGCAGCGTCCCCGCGGTAATAATGCGCCAGTTTCTGGCGATGGTGGTCAGGATCTCTTTGGTATCCGGGCGATGTTTACGCTGCAGGAATTCCTCGGTCTCCTGCAGCGAGCGGCGCAGCACGAAAATCAGCGGAATGATCATACAGCCAATAAAAAAGGGGATGCGCCAGCCCCAGGCGGCAATCTCCTCATGTTCCAGCGTGGCGTTCAGCGCATAGCCGATCAGCGCCGCCATGATGATAGCCACCTGCTGGCTGGCGGACTGCCAGCTGGTATAGAAGCCTTTATTGCCCGGCGTAGCGATTTCAGAGAGATAGACCGACACTCCGCCAAGCTCGACGCCCGCCGAGAACCCCTGCAGCAGACGGCCCACTAACACGAGGATCGGCGCCAGCACGCCGATAGTCTGATAGCCAGGGACCAGGGCGATGAGTAGCGTCCCGCAGCCCATGATCGCCAGGGTGACCATCAGCCCTTTGCGGCGACCGATTCTGTCGATATAAGCGCCGAGCACCACCGCGCCGATAGGACGCATCAGGAAGCCCGAGCCAAATACCGCAAAGGTGAGCATCAGCGCCGCGAACTCGCTCTCCGCCGGAAAGAAGGTGCGGGCGATATAGGTGGCGTAAAAGCCAAACAGGAAGAAGTCGAACTGTTCGAGAAAATTCCCGCTGGTCACGCGGAGGATAGCGCCGACGGTGCCGGCGCGGGTGGGTTGTTGGGTCATAGGGGGTGCTCTCCATTGTCTTTATCTTGTTGTTATCGGGTGCAGAGGGGCAGGTCAGTCGCCGGCGACGCCCACCTGTTTTCCGCGGCGTTTCTCAATCGCCCACTTGAGTAACGCCGCACAGCGATAAAATCCGTGGGCAAATTTTCCATACGGCAGGGTTAAGAACAGGGCCATCACCACCCCGAGGTGGATGGCGAGCAGGACGCCCATCCACGAAGTATCCCGCCCCGCCAGCAGCGCCAGGCCGGTGAAGCTGGTCAGCAGCAGCAGCAGAATAAATCCGCGATCCATCGGTTTCTGCCGTGCGTCGCCGTGCAGCGGCGAGCGGCGCAGGTTCAGCCACAGCAGGCCCGCCGGGCCGACCAACAGGCCGATGCCGCCGAGGGTGCCGAGCAGCACCGGCAGGCTGAAGAACGGGTAGGGGGCTTCCTGGCCGGCGATATAGTGATAGCCCGTGGCCACCACGGTGGCGGCGAAGCAGAGCATAAAGCCGTAGAAGGTGCAGTGGTGGAAACGGCGGCGCAGCAGGGTGAAGGCGTCATCGGCTTCGTTGCAGCCTTTCCCGTGGCCGCCGTCGAGATATTTCAGCGTCAGCGCATCATGGGATGCCTTCGCAATATCAATCGGTTGCGGCTGGCCCGGGGAGATCTCGCGCCAGAAGCGGATCACCCCGCTCATCAGTAAGCCAATCGCCAGCACAAAGACCGAACCAAACATCCACGCCAGCAGGTTATGGGGGAATATCTGGTAGAAGTCGCCCGCCAGCGGCGGATGGCGCAGCGAGCCTTTGAGCCCCATCGCCAGCAGCAGAAAGACAATCAGGCCGCCGACCAGCGCCAGCACGGTGGTCATGCCGGCCCGGCGGTACAGGCTGCCAAAGACGGCGGGCTGGGCGTAGTGTTGATAGGTTTCGAGCCGGACTTCGGCCATCGCCTTCGGCACGTTAATGGCGAACTCATGCGGCGGCGCATACTGGCAGGCATGCAGGCAAGCGCCGCAGTTATGGCACAGGTTAGCCAGATAGTTGATATCCGCCTTGCCAAAGGCCAGGCGCTGGGTCATCGCCGGGAACACGGCGCAAAACCCTTCGCAGTACCGGCAGGCGTTACACACCTGCATCACCCGTTCGACTTCCGCCTCCGGTTCGGTGATGATCTGCGCGTCAATGATCAGCTTTTCAAGCGACTTCATGGTGTTTCTCCTGCTGCGCCGCCCGGGCGGCTTGCTGGCCGGCGATGCGGCCGAAGGTGGTGCCGATCGACATCCCGACGCCGGCGGTGTAGCCCTTGCCCAGCACGTTGCCGGCCATCATTTCCCCGGCGACGAACAGATTACGGCTGGGTTGACCGGCGAAATGGACGGCGGCGGTGTCGTCGACGTAGAGCCCGAGGTAGGTGAAGGTGATCCCCGGACGCAGGGCGTAGCCGTAGTAAGGCGGCGTATCGATGGGGCGCGCCCAGTGGGTTTTCGCCGGCGTGAGGCCAGAGGTCGCGCAGTTATCCAGGCGGGTGTGATCGAACTGGCCCGGCGCGCAGGCGGCATTATAGTCGGCGATGGTTTGCGCTAAGCGTTCGCCGTCCAGCCCCAGCTGGCGGGCCAGTTCCGCGATGGTATTGGCCTGAGCGCCGGGAAAGACGGGGGGCATAAAGTGGCCGATGGCTTTGCTGTCGATGATCGAGTAGCCGATCTGTCCAGGCTGGTGGGCGACCAGTCGGCCCCAGATGGCGTAGCGTTTAGGCCAGAAATCTTCCCCCTCATCATAAAAGCGCACGGCATCGCGGTTGACCACCACCCCCAGCGAAACGCAGTCGACGCGGGTGCAGATCCCGCCGTCATAGAGCGGCGCCCGGGCGTCAATGGCGACGCAGTGGGACTGGGAAGGATCGCCGATGATATCGGCCCCGGCGTCGATCATAAACTTGAGCAGCACCCCCTGGTTGAAGCGCGTGCCGCGGATGAGAAAGTTATCGGCGGGCCATTCGCCGCGGTCATTTTGCCCCCAGGCCTCGCGCAGCCACTCGCGGTTGGATTCAAATCCGCCGGCGGCGAGGACGCAGCTTCTCGCGACAATCCGTTCCTCGCCCGCCAGCGCGGCGACAAATTCACCGTTGCGCAGTTCCAGAGCCTGCACCGGCGTGTTGTAGCGGATCTGCACCCCCATCCGCTCTGCGCTGCGGTAATAGGCATTGACCAGCGCTTTGCCGCCGCCCATAAAAAAGGCGTTGGTGCGGGCCACGTGCAGGGCGCCGGAGAGCGGCGGCTGAAAGTTAACCCCGTGCTGACGCATCCAGTCCCGGCACTGTGACGAGGTGCGGATCACCAGCCGGGCCAGCGCTTCGTTGGTGTTCCCTTCGGTGACGCGCAGCAGATCCTGCCAGTACTCCTCTTCCGGATAGCTGTCGACCAGCACGTCCTGCGGCGCATCGTGCATACAGCGCAGGTTACGCGTGTGCTGCGAATTGCCGCCTCGCCACTCCCGCGGCGCCGCCTCCAGCAGCAGCACCGAGGCGCCGGCTTCCCGGGCGGTTAAGGCGGCGCATAGCGCGGCATTGCCGCCGCCAATGACCAGTACATCCACCATTATCGGCTCCCTTACAATTTAATGGATTGTTAAATTTGTAATGGGAATGTAGGCGGTAACGGCGACGGGGCGCTATGGCGTAACGCTAAAGAGGGGTTTAGTTAACGTAAAGGGTGGCGCCTGGCCAGCGATCGGACTCCACCAGCTGGCGCATGACTTTGCTTAGTATGACCCGTGCCGCAAGGCCTGCCGGGGTGAGCTCATCATCCGACAGGCTGACCAGAAAGTTGGGGCGGCTGAGGACCGGATTAGCGATGCCGATCACCCTCAGCGCCTGATGGTCGAGATGGGAAATAGCGGCCCCGGGCTGCAGAGTGGCGCCCAGTCCGCTGCGCACGGCCTGCATCAGCAGGGCCAGACCGTCAATGTCCGCCACCACCTCAACGCTGAGGCTGTGCTGCTGGCAAACCGCCTCCAGCCTGCCGCGCAGGCCGTGGCCCTGGCTTGGCATAATCAGCGGCAGGGTGGTGAGCTGGTCAGGGGAAACAGGGTCATCCGGCAGCGAGGCCAACAGCGCATGGGTGCCGATCAGAAACAGGCGCTCTTCGAGCACCGGTCTGGCGCTCCAGCGCAGGATCTTCTCCTGCTGGAAGACGATGGCTAAATCCAGCTGGCGGGTGTTGATCATCCGCTCCAGATTCCCGGAGAGGCTTTCCACCAGGTGCAGGCGAACGTCGGGGTAGCTCTCGCGCATCGCGTTGATGAACGGCACGCCAAGAACGGAGGCGGTGCTGGGGGCCATACCGACGCTGACGTGGCCCGACAGCCGCGCCTCGCGGGCGGCGAGGATGGCATCATCGGCATGACGCAGCGCCAGCTGCGCCTGTGAGTAGAAAGCGAGGCCAGCGCTGGTGGGCGTCACGCCGCGAGAGGTTCGCTGCAGGAGGCGAATGGCCAGCTCATTTTCCAGACGCGCGATCTGCTGGCTGAGCGCCGAGACGCCGATATTCAGATCGAGCGCGGCGCGGCCCATGCTGCCGGTTTCAACAATGCGCGTAAAATAGCGTAGCTGGCGAAGTTCCATATCAACTCTCCGGACAAAGCGGGGACTCGCGAGGGTCGCCGCCGGGACGTGAGCGGGAAGCGCGGCAGAAGCGCCCATAAAAAAGCCAACCGGCTGGTTGGCTTTTCAAAGCAGGCGAAGCAGGGAATTACTTTTCCACCGCGTCGTGGGCGTGTTCGTCCTCGCGGCAATCACCTTCCGCACAGTGACCGTACAGATACAGACTGTGGTTGGTCAGGCGGATGCCGTGACGGGAAGCGATTTCACGCTGGCGCGCTTCGATAGAGTCATCACTGAATTCGATCACTTTGCCGCAGTCGAGGCAGATCAGGTGATCGTGGTGATGCTGCTGGGTCAGTTCGAAAACGGATTTACCGCCTTCAAAATTATGACGAGTCACGATACCGGCGTCATCAAACTGGTTGAGGACGCGGTAAACGGTCGCCAGACCAATCTCTTCGCCCATGTCGATCAGGCGTTTATATAAGTCTTCCGCACTGACATGATGGTTATCCGGTTCCTGCAGCACTTCAAGGATTTTCAGTCGAGGAAGTGTGACTTTCAGGCCAGCCTTCTTTAATGCGGTATTGTTGTCAGTCATGCGGAATCTGTCCTGTTGCTAAACGATCTACTTCCTTCAACGGAAGTCATACAGAAATTAACCCGACGTAATGCGTCTCATTATAGAACTGCCACTGGTAAATGAAAACTGCAAGCATCGGGCCTGGTTTGCTGTCAAAAACGAGGCACCAGCTACAAACTGCGTCACGTGCCTCGTAGAATCAGAGGACATTGTACAGATATGTGATTAAAAGTTAAAAACTTGTAGCTATTAGTTTGATTGCTTTTGTCTATTAATACGACGCAACTCAATGATTGCGCCGCTTAATTATCAGGCGTTTTTGATTTCTTCGAGGTGCAGCTCTTCAGCCACCTGCTTCACCCACTTCTCAACGCGCTCGTTGGTCAGTTCCGGCTGACGGTCTTCATCAATGGCGAGGCCGACGAAGTGGTCGTCATCCGCCAGGCCTTTGGAGGCCTCGAAGTGATAGCCGGCAGTCGGCCAGTGGCCAACGATGGTCGCGCCGCGCGGCTCAATGATGTCGCGGATGGTGCCCAGCGCATCGCAGAAGTACTCTGCGTAGTCTTCCTGGTCGCCGCAGCCGAACAGCGCCACCAGCTTGTCGTTAAAGTCGATCTCTTCCAGCGTCGGGAAGAAGTCGTCCCAGTCACACTGGGCTTCACCGTAGTACCAGGTCGGGATGCCGAGCAGCAGGATGTCGTGGGCTTCCAGATCTTCTTTGCTGCTTTTGGCAATGTCGTGAACATCAGCAACATCTTTACCAAGCTGCTTTTGAATCATTTTTGCAATATTTTCGGTGTTGCCGGTGTCGCTGCCAAAAAAGATGCCGATGATTGCCATGAGTAAAATAACCTCTTGAAACTTAAATGATGTGGTAGGGACGCGATGCCCACAGATAACGGCAATCATAGCAGAACAGGCAAGGACGCGGAAACAGCAATCACGCCCGACTGCACACTCTGCTACATGAATGCGGATTTTTCGCGGAAAGTTAGACTTTTCCCTGGCTGCGCAGGGCGGTTAATTGCGTCATCAGCATCTCTTCGATGAGATCGCTGCGGCTCATATTACGCGCTTCCGCCAGTTCGTTAAGCGCATCGACCGCGTCGGCGTTGAGCTTTAGCTCCACGCGCTTCAGCCCGCGCACTTTATCGCGTTTCAGCTGATTACGTTTGTTGATGCGCAGTTGTTCATCGCGCGACAGCGGATTGGTTTTTGGTCTTCCCGGGCGACGCTCGTTTGCGAACAAATCTAATGTCGTACGGTCCGTTTGTTCTTTTGCCATGATTCTGAGTGACTTCGGGGAAACAAGCTGCCGGGCTCTAGCCGGCGCAGATAGCGCGCCATCATACATCAGGCGAACGGCTGCGCCAACGACCGCGGGCATTCTGCGGCGCGGTCGGGCATATTTTAGCCAATCAGGCGCCAATGCTCGTGAGATAGCGGCGGATCGCGCGCAACACCGCTTCGGGTTTCTCGGCATGGACCCAGTGTCCGGCGCCGGCGATGACGTGGGCCCGGGCCTGCGGGAACTGGGCCAGCAGCGCGTCGCGGTAGGCGTCGGTCACGTAGGGTGAGTTGCCGCCGGGAATAAACTGCGTCGGGTGCGGCCAGGCCGGGATGGTTTCCCAGCCGACGATATGCGGGTACTGGTCCCACAGCACCGGGACGTTGAAGCGCCAGTCGCCATCGACGAAAGATTTCAGCAGGAACTGAATCACCCCCTCTTCCTGCAGATGTTCGCGCATCACCTGCGCCGCCTGCTGGCGGGTGCTGGCGGCGGATTCGCTGACGGCGCGGATAGCGGCGAAGATCTCATCATGGCGGCGAACATGATAATCCACCGGGGCGATATCGATCGCCACCAGACCGTTGATGCGCTCCGGCGCCAGGGCGGTCAGCGCCATCACCGCTTTGCCGCCCATCGAATGGCCGATAAAGGTGGCGCGCTCAATCTGGTGCGCGTCGAGCGTATCGAGCAGATCCTGCGCCATCGCGGGGTAGGTCATCTCTGGCGACCGCGGCGACAAACCGTGGTTGCGCATATCGACCTGCAGAATATCGTGGTCGGCGACCAGGTCGCGGGCGAGGATGCCCAGGTTGTCCAGGCTGCCAAACAGACCGTGGACCAGCACGATCGGGGAGTGGTTGTGCGGATTCTGTGCAGATTGCGCTCGGCTATTTAATTTCATGGCAAAGTTCTTTTTTTCGCTCCGTCGGGTTAGGGTATTATGTTGGACATTCTGCCATCCGGCTGCAAGACCCAGAAGTTTTCTGAGTTTTACCGCCATCCTGGTTTGACGCTATCCGCGGTTGGGATTTGTACTTATAATCCCAACGATTTGTATTCAGAAAAGATATCGCACTGGATTAAGATGAAAACAATTGAAGTTGATGATGAACTCTATCGCTATATTGCCAGCCACACTCTGCATATCGGCGAGAGCGCATCCGACATTTTACGGCGCATGCTGAAATTTTCCGCCGTTTCCCAACCGGCTACACAGGTCAGCAAAGCCGCGCCGGCGCTGGCGCCCGCGCCTGCCGTTGAGGTGAAACCCGCTAACCCGGCGAAAGATAAAGTCCGCGCCATGCGCGAGATGCTGTTATCTGATGAATACGCCGAGCAGAAGCGCGCGGTGAACCGTTTTATGCTGGTGTTGACCACCCTCTACTCCCTGGACAGTAAAGCATTTGCCGAGGCGACCGAGTCTCTGCATGGCCGCACGCGCGTCTACTTCGCGGAAGATGCGCGTACGCTGCTGAAAAGCGGTAATCAGACCAAACCGAAACAGGTTCCTGGTACACCGTGGTGGGTGATCACCAATACCAATACCGGCCGTAAATGCAGCATGATTGAGCACATCATGCAGTCGATGCAGTTCCCTGCGGAGCTGATTGAAAAGGTTTGCGGCACGATCTAGCTTTTTAACATTTGCACCAGAAGGATCAGGCAATGGCAATCGATAAACGTGCGGGGCAGCCTGCGCAACAGAGTGATTTGATTAACGTCGCCCAACTGACTGCTCAGTACTACGTGCTGAAGCCTGAAGTCGGTAATGCGGAGCATGCGGTCAAATTCGGCACCTCCGGCCATCGCGGCAGCGCGGCGCGTCACAACTTCAACGAACCGCATATCCTGGCCATCGCCCAGGCGATTGCGGAAGATCGTGCGAAGAACGGGATCACCGGTCCGTGCTATGTCGGTAAAGATACCCACGCCCTGTCCGAGCCGGCGTTTATTTCGGTGCTGGAAGTGTTAACCGCCAACGGCGTTGACGTTATCGTGCAGGAAAACAATGGCTTCACCCCGACGCCGGCGGTCTCCAACGCGATTCTGGTGCATAACAAAAAAGGCGGTCCGCTGGCGGACGGCATTGTGATCACCCCGTCACACAATCCGCCGGAAGATGGCGGTATCAAGTACAACCCGCCAAACGGCGGTCCGGCTGATACCAACGTCACCAAAGTGGTGGAAAACCGCGCCAACGAACTGCTGGCCGCTGGCCTGCAGGGCGTGAAACGCCTTCCTCTGGACGCGGCGCTGGCTTCCGGCCACGTCAAAGAGCAGGATCTGGTGCAGCCGTTTATTGAAGGCCTGGCGGATATCGTCGACATGGCGGCGATCCAGAAAGCGGGCCTGACGCTGGGCGTCGATCCGCTGGGCGGTTCCGGTATCGAATACTGGAAACGCATTGGCGAGCACTACAAGCTCAATCTGACCATTGTGAACGACCAGGTAGACCAGACCTTCCGCTTTATGCACCTCGATAAAGACGGCGCCATCCGCATGGACTGCTCCTCGGAATGTGCGATGGCGGGCCTGCTGGCGCTGCGCGATAAGTTCGATCTGGCGTTTGCCAACGACCCGGATTACGACCGTCACGGGATTGTCACCCCAGCCGGGCTGATGAACCCGAACCACTATCTGGCGGTGGCGATTAACTACCTGTTCCAGCATCGTCCGCAGTGGGGCAAAGAGGTGGCGGTCGGTAAAACCCTGGTCTCCTCGGCGATGATTGACCGCGTGGTGAACGATCTGGGCCGCAAGCTGGTGGAAGTGCCGGTGGGCTTTAAGTGGTTCGTCGACGGCCTGTTCGACGGCAGCTTCGGTTTCGGCGGCGAAGAGAGCGCCGGGGCCTCCTTCCTGCGCTTCGACGGCACGCCGTGGTCCACCGATAAAGACGGTATTATCATGTGCCTGCTGGCGGCGGAAATCACCGCAGTGACCGGGAAAAACCCGCAGGAGCACTATAACGAGCTGGCGGAGCGCTTTGGCGCGCCGAGCTACAACCGTCTGCAGGCTTCCGCGACCTCCGCGCAGAAAGCGGCGCTGTCTAAGCTGTCGCCGGAAATGGTCAGCGCTGACACCCTGGCGGGGGATCCGATCACCGCCCGTCTGACCGCAGCGCCGGGCAACGGGGCGGCGATTGGCGGCCTGAAAGTGATGACCGACAACGGCTGGTTCGCGGCGCGTCCGTCAGGCACCGAAGACGCCTACAAGATCTACTGTGAAAGCTTCCTCGGCGAAGAACATCGCAAACTGATCGAAAAAGAAGCGGTAGAGATTGTCAGTGAAGTGCTGAAGAACGCCTAAAGGCGCACGACCATCAGGCCCCTCGCGGGCCTGATTTTTTTCGCAAGGATAGCGATGAAAATACAACGGAAGTCCCTGTTTTTGTTCTGGGCGTGGATGGATCTCTTTTTCGTCCTGCAATTCTTATGGTGGAATATTGCCCACCGCCGACTCCCTTTTTACGACGACCTGCTGGCTTATCTCCAGCTGCTGCACGACTGGGGCGCTGCGGCAGTCTGGCTCTATCCGCTGAATGTGCTGCTGATTATCAGCATCCCGCTGTCGATGATCCTCTTATTCCGTCAGAGCCGCTATGGGCTGTGGCTGGCCTGGGGGCAGACGCCGCTCAGGCTGGTGTTTATGCAGCCTTCGCTTTCTTTGGGTCTGTGGCTGATTCAGGCCGCCGGCGTCCGGCATTTCGCGATCCTGGCTGGCTTCATGCTGCTCTCTGAAGGGCTGAAAATCGCCAGCCTCTGGTACTGCAGAGGCGGGGCTCAGGGCATAAAGCGATAGCCAATCCCGGTTTCGGTCAGCAGATGCTGCGGGCGCGCCGGATCGGCCTCCAGCTTTTGCCGCAGGTGACCCATATAGATCCGCAGATAATGGCTGTGCTCCACGGCGTTAGGGCCCCACACCTGGTTCAGCAGCTGGCGCTGGGTAAGCACTTTGCCGGGATTATTCAATAGCGCCGCCAGCAGGCGAAACTCGATGGGCGTCAGGTGGATCTCTTCGCTGCCGCGCAGGATGCGGCGGGCGGGGATATTGACCTCCAGGTCGGCGAAGCGCACCACCGGCTCGTCGGCCTGCGCCGCGCCGTGACGACGCAGTGCGACGCGCAGGCGGGCCTGCAGCTCGCCGATGCCAAAGGGTTTACTTAAGTAGTCATCGGCGCCGGCATCCAGGGCGGCAATTTTGTCGTGCTCTTCGCTACGCGCTGACAGGACGATAATCGGCATCTGACTCCACTGGCGCAGGTCGCGAATAAAATCAATGCCGTCGCCATCCGGCAGGCCGAGATCGAGGATCGCGAGGTCGGGCTTACGGGTGGCGGCTTCGATCAGCCCGCGCTGCAGGGTTTCCGCTTCAAATATGCGCATGCCGTCGGCTTCCAGCGCGGTGCGCAGAAAGCGACGGATAGCGTGTTCGTCTTCGATAATCAGAACGTTAATCACAATTCCTCAGATAGCTCTTCCAGTTCAGGGGGCGTTTCTCCCGGCAGTGTAACACGGAATGAGGCGCCGCCTTCCGGCCGGTTGCTGGCGGAGATGGTCCCGCCGTGGACGTCGACGATGGCCTGACAGATGGCAAGGCCCAGCCCGACGCCGGGGATCGCCGACTCTTTGTTGCCGCGGGCGAATTTATCAAAGATAGCCTGTTCCTGGCCCGCCGGGATCCCCGGACCATTATCCCATACCTCCAGCGACAGCTGCCGGGCGTCCGCTTCGGCGCGAATACCGATGTCCGCCCGGGCGCCGGCATACTTATGGGCATTCTCCAGCAGATTGATCAGCACCCGCTCGAACAGCGGCCCGTCGACATGCACCAGCTGCAGCGGGTCGGGTAAATCCAGTTGAACGTGCTGGCCGCCGAGGCTCGGCTCGAGCATACGCAGCGCGCTGCCGACCACTTCCTCCAGCGTCAGCCACTCCTTGTGCAGATTAAAGCCGCCGGACTGGATCCGCGCCATATCCAGCAGGTTGTTCACCAGCCGGGTGGTATTGAGCACATGCTGGCGGATTTCATTGGCCTGCGGGGCATGCTTCGAGCCCTCGCTGGCCAGATCGAGGGTCAGGATTTCCGCCTGGCCAAACAGCACGGTGAGCGGGGTACGCAGATCGTGGGACAGGGCGGCGAGCAGCGAGTTACGCAGGCTTTCGCGCTCGCTGGTCAGCCGGGCCTGCTCTTCGCTGGCGGTCAGGGTGAGACGCTCCAGGGCGCTGGCCACCAGCAGGGTGAAGGTCTCCAGCAGCCGCTGCTGCTCCGGGATCATCAGCTGGCGCAGATTCGCCGGCTCCACCACCAGCAGTCCCCAGGTGCGGGCGGCGCTCTTCAGGGGCAGGATCTGATACGGCACGCCGGGCAGGGTATCGGTGCCGGCGCCGGCGGGTTGCCCCTTATCAAAGCTCCAGCGGGCGATGGCGTCATCCCACGGCGTCAGCCCGGGCTGGTGGGTTAAGGGCAGCAGTTTCCCCTGGGCGTCCGGGAGCAGCAGCTGGCTGCGAGCCTGAAAGGTGGAGGCGATAAACCGCTCGCTGGTGGTGGCGATATCCTGCTGGCTACGACCCACTGCCAGCGCTTTGGACATTTCATACAGGTGGCGGGTACGCCGCTCGCGATAGCGCGCCACCCGCGCCTGGTAGCGCACGCCGGCGGTGAGGTTACCGATAAGCAGGCCAACGGTGAGCATCACGCCGAAGGTGAGCAGATACTGGACATCTGACACCGCCAGCGTGCCGCGCGGGGCGACAAAAAAGAGATCGAAGCTGATAACGTTGATTACCGTCGCCAGCACCGACGGCCAGCGGCCATAGAGCAGGGCGATGATCACCACCCCCAGCAGATAGAGCATGACCAGGTTGGCGGCTTCGAAGGCCATCAGCCACTGCATGGCCACCAGGGTAATGATGGCGCACAGGGCCACCGCCAACGCGCAGCCCTGCAGCTGCAGCCGCCATTTCTCCAGCGCCGGACGAGTGTCGCTGGCGCGCGCCGGAAGGGGGAAGGGCTTTTCATCCAGGGCGATAACCACCAGATCGAGGTCCGGCGCGTGACGAGCCAGACGGTCGGCGAAGCCGCTGCGATCCCACCAGCGGCGTTTGCTCTGGCGGCCGATGACAATTTTTCCGAGGTTATGTTCGCGAGCGTAATGGAGGACCGCTTTCTCTTCAGACGGGTCGGAGAGGGTGGCGGTTTCGGCGCCCAGCTCCTGGGCCAGACGCAGCGCGGCGAGGATGGCCCGCCGCCGGGATTCCGGCAGGCGGTGCAGGGAAGGCGTTTCGACATATACCGCATGCCAGACGCTGCCCAGACGGGCGGCGAGGCGGGCGGCGGTACGCACCAGCTTTTCGCTACCGGTGTTGTGCCCGATACAGAGCAGAATGGCGTCGCGGGTGTGCCAGACTTTCTCCTGGCCCTGGCGGTCGCGCCAGGCGCGCATCTGCTCATCGACGCGATCGGCGGTACGGCGCAGAGCCAGTTCGCGCAGCGCAATCAGGTTCCCTTTGCGGAAAAAGTTCTCGATAGCGCGCTCGGCCTGGCCGCCGATGTAGACTTTGCCCTCATTGAGCCGCTGGCGCAGATCGTCAGGGGGGAGGTCCACCAGCACCACGTCGTCCGCGGCGTCAAAAAAGGGATCGGGGACGGTCTCCCGCACCTGCACGCCGGTGATCCCGCTGACGACGTCGTTCAGGCTTTCCAGATGCTGAACGTTAACCGTGGTGAAGACGTCAATCCCGGCCTCCAGCAGTTCGTCCACATCCTGCCAGCGCTTCGGATGGCGGGAGCCGGGGGCATTACTGTGCGCCAGTTCATCCACCAGAATCAGCGCCGGGCGGCGGGCAAGGGCGGCGTCGAGGTCGAACTCATACACGTAGCGCCCGCGGTGAGCGAGCCGCCGCGGCGGCAGGGTGCTCAGGCCCTGCAGCATCGCGGCGGTCTCTTTCCGGCCGTGGGTCTCCGCCACGCCAATCAGAATATCCAGCCCCTGGGCCCGCAGCCGCTGCGCTTCCGCCAGCATCGCCCAGGTTTTCCCCACCCCGGCGCAGGCGCCGAAGAAGACTTTCAGTTTGCCGCGATGCGGGGCGGCGGTGTGCTGCAGCAGGCGGTCAGGGTCCGGACGCAGCGGCTCGTCACTCATTTACTTATCCTTCAGGGCATCCAGCGCCATATTGAGTTGCAGTATATTGACCACCGGCTGGCCAAGGAAGCTCAGCAGCGGCGTTTGTGTGGCCTGGTTAACCAGCGCGGTCACCTGGTCGACGCTCAGCTGGCGCGCTTTGGCCACCCGGGGCGCCTGCCACAGTGCGGCGGCCGGGGTCAGGTTGTTATCGAGACCGCTCGCCGAAGTGGTGACCAGTTCGACTGGCACCCGCGGGTCGGCATCCGGGTTCGCGGCGCGCAGGGCCTGCACCCGCTCGCTCACCGCCTTATCCAGCGCCGGGTTGCTGGCGGCGAGGTTGCTGCCGCCAGAGGCCATCGGGTTATCCGCTGTCTCCGCGGTGGCTGACGGGCGGCCCTGGAAATAGCCTGCGGCGGTAAAGTTCTGGCCAATCAGCGCCGAGCCGCGCACCTCGCCGTTCAGGCGGATCAGCGAGCCATTGGCCTGTGAGTTAAACCACCACTGTCCCAGGCTGGTGGTCAGCAGAGGATAAACGCCGCCGGTGAGCAGGGTTAACAGAATAAATAGCACAAGTGCTGGACGAATCAATGACATAGTTTGTTCCTCACACCAGACCGCTCAGGGTCAGCAGCAGGTCAATGGCTTTAATACCGATAAAAGGCACCAGCAGACCGCCGAGGCCGTAGATCCACAGGTTGCGGCGCAGCATCGCCGAGGCGGAGAGCGGGCGATAGCTCACCCCTTTCAGGGCCAACGGGATCAGGAAGACGATGATCAGCGCGTTGAAGATAACGGCGCTGAGGATCGCCGACGATGGCGAATGCAGGCCCATCACGTTCAGCATCGCCAGCTGGGGATAGACCGCGGCAAACGCCGCCGGAATAATGGCGAAATATTTCGCCACGTCGTTGGCAATACTGAAGGTGGTCAGCGAGCCGCGCGTCATCAGCATCTGTTTGCCGATATGGACCACCTCAATCAGTTTGGTGGGGTTGGAATCCAGGTCGACCATGTTGCCCGCCTCTTTCGCCGCCTGGGTGCCTGAGTTCATGGCCACCGCCACGTCGGCCTGGGCCAGCGCGGGCGCGTCGTTGGTGCCGTCGCCGGTCATCGCCACCAGCCGACCTTCCGACTGATACTGGCGGATCAGCGCCAGCTTGGCTTCCGGCGTCGCTTCGGCGAGGAAATCGTCGACGCCGGCCTCGGCGGCGATCGCCGCGGCGGTGAGGCGGTTATCGCCGGTGATCATCACCGTTTTAATGCCCATTTTGCGCAGCTGGGCGAAACGCTCTTTGATGCCGCCTTTGACGATATCTTTGAGCGAAATAATCCCCAGCACCTTTTCACCTTCGGCAACCACCAGCGGCGTGGCCCCCTGGCGGGCGACCTCTTCCACCTGCTTCTCGACATCGGCAGGGAAGTGGCCGCCGTTGGCCTCCACGTGACGGCGAATCGCGTCCACCGAGCCTTTACGGATCATGCGCTGATCGATATTGATGCCGCTCATCCGCGTTTGCGCGGTAAAGGGGACAAAGGTGGCGTGCAGCGACTGCAGATCGCGTTCGCGCAGGTTGAAGCGCTGCTTCGCCAGCACCACGATGCTGCGTCCCTCAGGGGTTTCGTCCGCCAGCGAGGAGAGCTGGGCGGCGTCGGCGAGGGTTCGCTCTTCCACACCGCGCGCCGGCAGGAAAGCGGAGGCCTGGCGGTTGCCGAGCGTAATGGTCCCGGTTTTATCCAGCAGCAGGACATCGACATCGCCTGCGGCCTCCACCGCGCGGCCGCTGGTGGCGATCACGTTGGCGCCCAGCATACGGCTCATCCCGGCGACGCCGATCGCCGACAGCAGACCGCCGATGGTGGTCGGGATCAGGCACACCAGCAGAGCGACCAGCACGGTGACGCTCACCGCATTGCCGCTCCAGGCCGAGAATGGCCAGATGGTGGCGGTGGCCAGCAGGAACACCAGCGTCAGGGCGATCAGCAGGATCGTCAGGGCGATTTCGTTCGGCGTTTTACGGCGCTGGGCGCCTTCCACCATGGCGATCATCCGGTCGAGGAAGGTTTCTCCCGGGTTGACGCTGCAGCGGATCACCAGCCAGTCGGAGAGGATGCGCGTCCCGCCGGTCACCGAGGCGAAATCGCCGCCGGATTCGCGGATCACCGGCGCGGACTCGCCGGTAATGGCGCTTTCGTCCACCGAGGCGCCGCCTTCGATGACTTCGCCATCGCAGGGGATAATATCCCCGGCTTCCACCAGCACCACGTCGCCTTTGCGCAGGTCTTCCGCCGGCACATGGTCGACCGTCGCGTCATGCTGCGGGGCGCGCAGCTTACGGGCGAAGGCCGTTTTTTTCACCCCTTTCAGGCTATTGGCCTGGGCTTTGCTGCGGCCTTCCGCCATCGCTTCGGCAAAGTTGGCGAATAGCACGGTAAACCATAACCAGATACTGATGGCGGCGGTAAACGTGGCGCTGCCGGTCAGGGCGCCGCCAGCCATGGCGATGGCCAGCAGGGTGGTTAACAGGCTGCCCACCCAGACGATAAACATCACCGGATTGCGCCACTGCACTATCGGGCTGAGTTTTTTCACGGCATCCAGCAGCGCCTGGCGCACCAGCGTCGGCTCCAGCAGGGCTAATTGTTTGCGACTCATAACAGGGGGCTCCGCATCGCTCAAAGTAAGGAAAAGTGTTCGGCCAGCGGGCCAAGCGCCAGCGCAGGAATAAAGGTCAGGGCGCCCACCAGCAGCACGGTGCCGATCAGCAGACCGATAAACAGGGCGTCGTGGGTGGCCAGGGTACCGGGGCTGGCCGGTTGAATTTTCTTCGTCACCAGCGAGCCGGCGATAGCCATCACCGGAATGATGACGGCGAAGCGTCCAGCCAGCATGCAGAACGCCAGCAGCAGGTTCCAGAAGGGCGTCGCCGCGCCCAGGCCGGCGAAGGCGCTGCCGTTGTTATTGGCCGCCGAGGTGACGGCGTACAGCACTTCGCTAAAGCCGTGTGGTCCGGGGTTGAACATCCCGGCGCGGCCGGCCTCGGTCATCATCGCCAGCGCCGTGCCGAGCAGCACCAGCGTCGGGGTGACCAGAATGGCCAGGGCGATCATTTTCATTTCCCGGACATCGATTTTCTTCCCGAGGTACTCCGGGGTGCGGCCGACCATCAGCCCGGCGATAAACACCGCCAGCATAACGAACAGCAGCATGCCGTACAGGCCCGAGCCGACGCCGCCGAACACCACTTCGCCAATCTGCATCAGCCACATCGGCATCATGCCGCCCAGCGCGGTGAAGGAGTCATGCATGGCGTTGACCGCGCCGCAGGAGGCGGCGGTGGTGATCACCGCGAACAGACTGCTGGCGAGAACACCAAAGCGGCTCTCTTTACCTTCCATATTCAGGCTGCTGTCGGCGCCCAGCGTCAGCAGGTGCGGGTTACCGCGGGTTTCCGCCCACATCACCACGGCGACGCAGAGGATAAAGATCAGCGTCATCGCCCACAGGATAGCGCGCCCCTGGCGGCGATCGCTCACCACCTCGCCGAAGGCGAAGCACAGCGCCGCCGGGATCAGGAAGATGGCCAGCATCTGCACGAGATTGGTCAGCGCCGTCGGGTTTTCAAACGGATGGGCGGAGTTAGCGTTAAAGAAACCGCCGCCGTTGGTGCCCAGCAGCTTAATCGCTTCCTGTGAGGCGACAGGCCCCATCGGCAGCAGCTGGTGCGCCCCTTCGAGGGTGGTAAAGGGCTGGTAAGCCTGCAGGTTCTGCGGCACGCCTTGCTGAATAAAGAACAGGGCCACCAGCAGAGAGAGCGGCAGCAGCAGCCACAGGGTAATGCGCGTCAGGTCGACCCAGGCATTGCCGAGGGTGGACATTTTCTGTCGGGCGAAGGCGCGGGTCAGGGCGAAGACCACGGCGATGCCGGTGGCGGCGGAGAGGAAATTCTGCACCGTCAGCCCCACCATCTGGCTGAGATAGCTCATGGTGCTTTCGCCGGCGTAAGCCTGCCAGTTGGTATTACTGACAAAGCTGACCGCGGTGTTGAGCGCCAGATCCCACGGCAGCCCCGGCAGGTGCTGCGGGTTAAAGGGCAGCACGCCCTGGAGCATCAGCAGGGCAAACAGCGCCAGGCCGCCGAGGGCGTTAAACAGCAGGATCGCCAGCAAATACTGCAGCCAGCCCATCTCTTCGGCGCGGATCCCGGCCACGCGCCACAGAACGCGCTCGACGCCGGCCAGGCCGGGAAGCGGGATGTCGTTCACCATTCTCGCCAGACACATCCCCAGCGGGCGCGCCAGCGCCAGCAATACCAGCAGGTAGCTGGCTAATAATAAAAATCCCTGGGCCGCCATCAGAATGCCTCCGCATGTATCAAGGCATAAACCAGATAAGCCAGTAACAGGAACACCAGCCCAACGCCAGTGAGTACGCCTGCAGTCACAATCCACCTCCGGGTGTGTTTTTGATTTACCAGGAGAATAGAAATTACGGCGCAAAGATTTCGCAAAAATCCGCGGGCGCGGTGTAAAAAAAGTATAAAAATGGCAAAGGCACAATTTAACTGATGGTTAGTATTAATTTAACTTTTTCGTAACTAATTTACGGGATGAATGTAAATTAAGTATAAATACGTGCTTTTTAGTGGTCGGATGAGTAGTAAAATTACAACCAACGCGGTACTATTTTGCTCAAACAAACATGGTAATTTTTTACCGGCGCGACTTGCCGGCCTGACAAAGGGGAGAGAAATGATGGCGTTGTACAAAGCTTATCCTGCTCATATTATTTTGCTGCGTCGGGCTTTCGCCGTCGTGGCTGGCGTCGCGGCGCTGCCGGTGATGCTGTTCTGGAAAGATCGCGCCCGCTATTACAGCTGGCTGCACCGGGTGTGGTCGAAAACCAGCGAGCAGCCGGTGTGGATGGCGCAGGCGGAAAAAGCTGCTCACGACTTCTACTGATTCGCCCTGCTGCAATGAAAGCCAATAACCGCCGGTTGCCCCCGGCGGTTTTTTTTCGTCGCTTGTCTACACTCGTTGCAAGCGCCGCAGCGGAATTGGCAGGTGCTTATTTTGCCGGAGCGCGCTATTTTTTCCGGCTTAGATCATGAGATGAGTTTTGCTGACGGATAATGAGGAGTGATATGGCCACCCATCTGGTCTGGTTACGCACGGATTTACGCATTCACGATAACCTGGCGCTGGCCGCCGCCTGCCGCGATCCGCAGGCGCAGGTGCTGGCGCTCTATATTGCCACCCCGGGGCAGTGGCGCGAGCATCATATGGCGCCGCGGCAGGCCGCTTTTATCGCCAGCCATTTGCACAGTCTGCACGCCGCGCTGGCGGAGCGTGGCATACCGTTGTGGGTAGAAGAGGCGGACGATTTTAGCGCCAGCGTCGAGCGACTGGCCCATTTTTGCCAGCAGCACCAGGTCAGTCACCTGTTCTACAACTATCAGTACGAATTCAATGAACGCCAGCGCGATGCCGCCGTTGAGAACACCTTGAGCGAAGTGATTTGCCAGGGATTTGACGACAGCGTCCTGTTGCCGCCCGGCAGCGTACTGACCGGCGGCGGCGAAATGTATAAAGTCTTCACTCCGTTTAAGAATGCGTTTATTCGCCGGCTACGGGAAGGGCTGCCGGCGTGCGTGGCCGCGCCAAAGCCGCGCGAGGCACCCGCCCGCCAGGCGCCGCCGCCGCCGGAGCTCAACTATCCGCAAACGCCGTTCGATGGGCTGCTGTTTGCCGCAGATGAAAAAACGGCGCTGGCGCGGCTGCGCGCGTTTTGTCAGCAACCGGCGGCGGATTATGAGGGGCAGCGCGACTTCCCGGCCGTGGAAGGGACCAGTCGCCTGTCGCCCTGCCTGGCCACCGGGGTGCTGTCGCCGCGCCAGTGCCTGCATCGGCTGCTGACGGAACACCCCGCCGCGCTGGACGGCGGGGCAGGCGCCACCTGGCTTAATGAGCTGATTTGGCGCGAGTTTTACCGCCATCTGATGGTCTACTATCCGAAACTCTGTAAAGGACGGCCGTTTGTCGCCTGGACCGATAAGGTCGCCTGGCGCGAAGAGGATGGCGCCCTGCAGGCCTGGCAGCGCGGGGAGACCGGCTTTCCGATTGTCGATGCCGCCATGCGCCAGCTTAACGCCACCGGCTGGATGCATAACCGGTTGCGCATGATCGTCGCCAGCTTCCTGACTAAAGATCTGCGCCTCGACTGGCGGGCAGGGGAGCGCTATTTCATGAGCCAGCTGATTGATGGCGACCTGGCGGCGAACAACGGCGGCTGGCAGTGGGCGGCTTCGACGGGCACCGACGCCGCGCCCTATTTCCGCATATTTAATCCCACCACCCAGGGCGAGAAGTTTGATAAGCAGGGGGTGTTTATGCGTCGCTGGCTGCCGGAGCTGGCAAAGGTGCCGGAGAAGGCGCTGCATCAGCCGTGGGCGTGGGCGGATAAACAGGGGATTACGCTGGATTATCCGCGCCCGATAGTCGATCACAAGCAGGCGCGGCAGGAGACGCTGGCGGCCTGGGAGGCCGCCAGAAAGGGGATTACTCCACCGCCAGACGGCGGGTCCTGACCTTCAGCGAGTGATACAGCCAGATGACCAGCACCACGCCGACGCAGGCCAGCGCGCCCCAGGTGATCTGGCTGAAGACGTTGATGTAGGCGTCAATGGAGTAGTTCACCGCCCCGGCGGCGTCGAATGACGCCTGCGAGGTCTGGTCGGCGATAACGCCGGCCAGATAGTTGGCGATGGCCCCGGAGAGCAGCATATAGATGCCGGTCAACACCCCGGTGACCCCCGGGATCTCAATGCGGGTGATTTGCGACATCGCGACCGGGTCGATAAACAGTTCGGCAAAACCCATCACCGCCAGCCCCAGCACCATCAGCGGCATGGACGACTGACCATAGGCCGCCGACCAGCGGGCGCTGAGGGTTAGGATGCAGAACCCGGCGCTCATCAGGCCCAGACCGAGGGCAAATTTTCCCCAGATGCGCACGGTGCGATTACCGCCGACGCTCTCTTTCACCAGCCACGCCAGCACCATGCCGCAGAGCATCACCGCGAAGGCATTGATCGACTGGAACATAGCGGTAGGGACTTCGTAGCTCATGATATGGCGGTTAACGAAGCGGTCAATATACAGGCTGATGGAGCTGCCGCCCTGTTGGGCGAAGGCCCAGAACAGCAGGCTGAAAGCGGTCAGGACGACGATCAGGCGCAGATCCTTGCGCTGTTTATCGGTCTCGGCGCGCAGGTAGATCCGCGCCAGCACCGCGAGGCCAATGGCCGTGGCCACGATCAGGGCATATACCGACCACTCCTGCCAGAACAGCACGGCAATCAGCAGCGGAGCAGTGACCAGCAGCACCAGCAGCCAGCCCCAGTTCGGCAGCAGGAAGCGACGGGCGCACAGCGCCTGGCGGTTCACGCCGGCGGTATGCTGGAAGTGGCGGTTGCCGCAGAGGAAAATCACCAGTCCCGCCACCATGCCGATGGCCGCCAGGGCAAAGCCCATCGCCCAGCTATACTCCTCCTGGACGTAGCCGCAGGCGATCGGCGCGATGATCGAGCCGATATTGCCCGCGGCATACATCAGCGAGAAACCGCCATCGCGACGCGGATCGGCGGGTTCGTACAGCTCGCCCAGCAGACAGCTGACGTTGGATTTAAACAACCCGTAGCCGCAGACGATGATCGCCAGCGACAGGTAGAGGAAGACCGGGGCGGTTTCGCTGGCCCCGAGCACCAGATGGCCAATGGCCATCAGCAGCGCGCCGAGCATGACCGCCATCCGGTTGCCTAACAGCTTATCGGCCAGATAGCCGCCGAGGATCGGCGTCACATAGACCAGCGAACAGTAGGCGCTGAACAGGGCGTAAGCGTGGTTATCGTCATATTTAAGCTGATTGGTGAGATAGAGGATCAGCAGGGCGCGCATGCCGTAGAAGCTAAAGTATTCCCAGATTTGCAGCGCCACGACGTAGTAAATCGCCCGCGGTTGCGATGATGTTGTCTTCATGAGAAGTGTGTTTCCTGGCGTAAAGCGAAAGTCGATCGTTCTGCATGAATAGCGTTTAATTAGTCATATTCATGGCTTGAGGGGCTTTCTGATTATTTAATATGCTTTATTAGTGCATAAATATACACGAATGCGCGGCGGGATGAATAGACAAATTGGGCTATTCGGTAAAAAGTCATCGTCAGTGTCGGAGGCGGACTATCGACGACCCGAATGGATCTGGTTATGTTATGCCTTTGTATACCCTGATTATCTGCTGGAGTGGCGATGAAAAATAGCGAACTGGAACAACTGATAAACGACAAGCTCAATAGCGCAGCCATCAGTGACTTCGCCCCTAACGGTCTGCAGGTGGAAGGGCGCGACACGGTGCACAAGATCGTCACCGGAGTCACGGCCAGCCAGGCGCTGCTGGATGAGGCCGTCCGCCTGCAGGCGGATGCGGTAATCGTCCATCACGGCTATTTCTGGAAAAACGAATCGCCAGTGATCCGCGGCATGAAGCGCCGGCGCCTGAAAACCCTGCTGGCCAACGATATCAATCTCTACGGCTGGCACCTGCCGCTGGATGCCCATCCCGAGCTGGGCAATAACGCGCAGCTGGCGCATCTGCTGGGGATTAACGTGCTGGGCGAAATCGAACCGCTGGTGCCCTGGGGCGAACTGTCGATGCCGGTGTCCGGCCTCGAGCTGGCCTCGTGGATTGAAGCGCGGCTGGGACGCAAGCCGCTGTGGTGCGGCGATACCGGGCCGGACACCGTCAGCCGCGTCGCCTGGTGTACCGGGGGCGGCCAGAGCTTTATCGACGCCGCGGCGCGCTTTGGCGTGGACGCGTTTATCACCGGCGAGGTGTCGGAACAAACCATCCACTCTGCCCGCGAGCAGGGCCTGCATTTTTATGCCGCCGGCCACCACGCCACCGAGCGGGGCGGCATTCGCGCCCTCAGCGAATGGCTGACGGAAACCACCGACCTGGATGTCACCTTTATTGATATTCCTAACCCTGCCTGACGGGAGAGAGAAAAGTGCAGCGAGCGCGTTGTTATCTGTTAGGAGAAACGGCTGTCGTGCTGGAGCTGGAGCCGCCGGTTACCCTTGAAAGCCAGCAACGGATCTGGGGATTAGCCCAGCGTCTGGCGAACCATGAAGAGGTGATTGACGCCATTCCCGGCATGAACAATATCACTGTGGTGCTCCGCCGCCCGCAGGAGGTGGCGTGGGAGGCGATAGACCGTCTGCAGCGCTGGTGGGAGGAGAGCCTCGCGATCGAGCCAGAGTCGCGCTCGCTGTCTGTTCCGGTCGTCTACGGCGGCGAGGCCGGACCGGACCTCGGGGTAGTGGCGCAGCACAGCGGCCTGAGTGAAAAACAGGTCGTGGAGCTGCACGCCTCGGTGGAATATCTGGTCTGGTTTATTGGTTTTCAGCCGGGATTTCCCTACCTGGGCGGGCTGCCTGCGGCGCTGGCGACACCGCGTCGCGCCGAACCGCGCGTGCTCGTTCCGGCCGGATCGGTGGGTATCGGCGGCGCGCAAACCGGTATCTATCCGCTGGCGACGCCCGGCGGCTGGCAGCTGCTGGGGCGGACCGCGCTGACGCTGTTCGACCCGGCGCGGAAGGAGCCTGCGCTACTGCGCGTGGGCGATAAAATTCGCTTTGTGCCGCAAAAGGAGGGGGTATGTTGACCTTGATCCGCGCCGGCCTGTACACCTCGGTACAGGACGGTGGACGAGAAGGCCTGCGCCAGTCTGGCATCAGCCGCTGCGGCGCCCTGGATTATCCCTCGCTGGTGATTGCCAATCTGCTGGTTGGCAACGAGGCGAATGCCGCCGGGCTGGAGATTACCCTCGGCCAGGTGGAGATCGAATTTGCCCGCAGCGGCTGGTTTGCGCTGACCGGCGCCGCCTGCGAAGCGACGCTGGACGGTAAAGCGGTCTGGGTGGGCTGGCGCACCGCCTACCGGGCCGGGCAGCGGCTGGTGCTGAAAACGCCGCAGCATGGCATCCGTAGCTATCTGGCGGTGGCGGGCGGGATTGCGGTCCCCGAGGTCCTTGGCTCGCGCTGCACGGATCTCAAGGCGGGGATTGGCGGTCTGGAAGGACGCCGCCTGCAGGATGGCGACAAGCTGAAGCTCGGGAAAGCCGCCCGCCGCTTCACCACCCCGCGCGGCGTCAAGCAGCTGCCGCTGGGCAACCGCATTCGTGCGCTGCCCGGGCCGGAGTACCATGAATTTGACGAGGCCTCGCAGGCGTCATTCTGGCGCGCCCCCTGGAAGCTCAGTCCGCAGAGTAACCGCATGGGGTACCGCCTGCAGGGGCAGCCGCTGAAACGCACCACCGATCGTGAAATGCTGTCGCACGGCCTGCTGCCGGGCGTGGTGCAGGTGCCGCACAACGGTCAGCCCATTGTGCTGATGAACGACGCGCAAACCACCGGCGGCTATCCGCGGATCGCCTGCATTATCGATGCCGATATGTACCAGCTGGCGCAGATCCCGCTGGGGCAGCCGATCCATTTCGTGGCCTGCTCGCTGGAGGAGGCGCTGAAGGCGCGGGCCGATCGCCAGCGTTATCTTGAACAACTGGCCTGGAGACTCCACGATGATGATTGATCTTAATGCCGATCTCGGGGAAGGCGGGGCGAACGATAGCGCGCTGCTCCAGCTGGTGTCATCGGCGAATATCGCCTGTGGTTTTCACGCCGGCGACGCCGGGCTGATGGTGCAGAGCGTGCGCGAGGCGCTGAAGTACGGCGTGGCGGTGGGCGCCCATCCGGGATATCCCGACCGGGAAAATTTTGGCCGCACGGCGATGGATCTGCCGCCGGAAACGGTCTATGCCCAGACGCTGTATCAGATTGGCGCTCTGGCGGCGATCGTTCAGGCGCAGGGCGGCGAGATGCAGCACGTGAAGCCGCACGGCATGCTCTACAACCAGGCGGCCAAATCGCCGCCGCTGGCCGACGCGATCGCCCGCGCGGTCCGCGATGTTAACCCGCAGCTGGTGCTGGTGGGTCTGGCGGGCAGCGAATTGATCCGCGCCGGACAGCGCTATGGTCTGACGACGCGTCAGGAGGTGTTTGCCGATCGCGGTTATCTGGCCGACGGCAGCCTGGTGCCGCGCAGCCAGCCCGGGGCGCTGATTGACAGCGAAGAGCAGGCCCTGGCGCAAACCCTCGAGATGGTGCAACACCACCGGGTGCGCAGCGTCAGCGGCGAATGGGCGAATGTGGTGGCGCAGACGGTATGTCTGCACGGTGATGGTCCGCATGCCCTCGATTTTGCCCGCCGTTTGCGGGCGGCGTTCGCCGGGCGCCATATTCTGGTCAGCGCTCAGCCTGAGGCTGAGATATGACAATCGGCATGACCGCGAAGGAGAGGATGGTGGCGGGAGTATTACTAACCGGTTTCGAACCCTTTGACGGCGAGACGGTGAACCCTTCCTGGGAAGTGGTGCAGCAGCTTGACGGCACTATGATTGCTGGCCAGCCGGTGACCGCCCGGCAGCTTCCCTGCGTGTTTGGCGAGGCGCTGTCGGCGCTCGACGCGGCGATAGATGACCTGCAGCCGAAGCTGGTTATCGCGGTGGGGCAGGCCGGCGGTCGGGTCGATATCAGCGTCGAACGTGTGGCGATCAACGTCGATGATGCGCGTATCCCCGATAACAAAGGCCAGCAACCCATCGACACGCCGATCGTCGACGGCGGGCCAGCGGCGTGGTTCAGCACCTTGCCGATCAAAGCGATCGTCAGCGCGCTGCGCGATCGCGGGATCCCGGCCTCGGTGTCGCAAACCGCCGGTACCTTCGTCTGCAACCATGTCATGTACGGCCTGTTGCACAGGCTGCAGGGTCAGGCTGCGGTGAGAGGCGGTTTTATCCATATTCCATGGCTACCGGCGCAGGCGGCGGCCCATCCCGGCGAGCCGAGTATGGCGATCGCCACCGTGCGGGAGGCGCTGGAGACGGCCATTGCCGTGGCCCTGCGCCAGACGATGGACAGTAAACTGGGCGGCGGCGCCACCCACTGACAAAAGGATGACAGTATGCCGGAAGGTCCGGAGATCCGCCGCGCGGCGGATACACTGGAGGCGGCAATCAAAGACGAACCCTTAACCGACGTCTGGTTCGCCTTTCCCCGGTTGCAACCCTACCAAACCCCGCTGATTGGTCAGCGGGTTACCCATATCGACACCCGGGGCAAAGCCCTGCTGACCCGCTTCTCCGGCGGCCTGACCCTGTACAGCCATAATCAGCTGTACGGCGTCTGGCGCGTGGTTGACGCTGGCGAACAGCCCGCCTCTAACCGGGTGCTGCGCGTCAGGCTCCAGACCGCCAGCAAGGCGATTTTGCTCTACAGCGCGTCGGACATTGAGATGCTCACAGCGGAGCAGGTAGCCAACCATCCATTCTTGCTGCGCATCGGTCCGGACGTACTGGATATGACGTTAACCGCGGAGCAGGTGAAAGCGCGGCTGCTGTCGGCCAAATTCCGCCATCGTCAGTTTTCCGGCCTGCTGTTGGATCAGGCTTTTCTTGCCGGGCTGGGAAACTATCTGCGGGTGGAAATCCTCTGGCAGGTGGGGCTGACCGGGCAGCATAAGGCCTCGGAGCTGAATGCAATACAACTGGATGCGCTGGCGCACGCGCTGCTTGATATCCCGCGGCTTTCCTATCGCACCCGCGGCCAGCCCGATGACAACAAGCACCACGGCGCGCTGTTCCGCTTTAAGGTGTTCCATCGCGATGGCGAACAGTGCGAGCGCTGCGGGGGCGTGATTGAGAAGACGATGCTCTCCTCGCGGCCGTTTTACTGGTGCCCGCACTGCCAGCATTAAGCCGGCGGCCAGGCAGCGCCAGACCTCATCGTCAGGCATAAAAAAACGCGCCATCAGGCGCGTTTTTAGCATCCGGACAGCGAGATTAACGCTTGATGTCGGACTGGAAATCGCGTTTTTCGTAGCCGGTATAGAGCTGACGCGGACGGGCGATTTTCATGCCATCGCTGTGCATTTCGTTCCAGTGCGCAATCCAGCCCACGGTACGCGCCATGGCAAAGATAACGGTAAACATGGAGGACGGAATACCCATCGCTTTCAGGATGATACCGGAGTAGAAGTCGACGTTCGGGTAGAGTTTCTTCTCGATGAAGTACGGGTCGTTCAGCGCGATATGCTCCAGCTCCATGGCCACCTGCAGCAGGTCGTCTTTGGTGCCCAGCTCTTTCAGCACTTCATGGCAGGTTTCACGCATCACGGTGGCGCGCGGGTCGTAGTTTTTGTAAACACGATGGCCGAAGCCCATCAGGCGGAAAGAGTCATTCTTGTCTTTCGCACGACGAACAAATTCCGGAATGTGCTCAACGGAGCTGATCTCTTCCAGCATTTTCAGCGCCGCTTCGTTGGCGCCGCCGTGCGCCGGTCCCCACAGGGAGGCGATGCCGGCTGCGATACAGGCGAACGGGTTAGCGCCGGAAGAGCCCGCGGTACGTACCGTCGAGGTCGAGGCGTTCTGTTCGTGATCGGCGTGCAGGATCAGAATACGGTCCATTGCGCGCTCCAGCACCGGATTGACTTCGTACTCTTCGCACGGCGTGGCGAACATCATGCGCAGGAAGTTGCCGGCGTAGGAGAGGTCATTGCGCGGATAAACAAACGGCTGGCCGATAGAATACTTGTAACACATGGCTGCCATGGTTGGCATTTTGGACAGCAGGCGATAGGCGGCAATTTCACGGTGACGCGGGTTATTCACGTCGAGGGAGTCGTGATAGAACGCCGCCAGGGCGCCGGTGATCCCGCACATAACGGCCATCGGGTGAGAATCGCGGCGGAACGCATGGAACAGACGAGTAATCTGCTCATGGATCATGGTGTGGCGGGTGACGGTGGTTTTGAATTCGTCATATTCGGCCTGGGTCGGTTTTTCACCGTTTAGCAGAATGTAACAAACTTCAAGATAGTTTGATTCGGTCGCTAACTGGTCGATCGGGAAGCCGCGGTGCAGCAGGATCCCCTCGTCACCATCGATAAACGTAATTTTAGATTCACAGGAAGCGGTAGATGTGAAACCTGGGTCAAAGGTAAATACGCCTTTTGAACCAAGACTACGAATATCAATAACATCCTGACCGAGCGTGCCTTTTAGCACATCCAGTTCAATAGCAGTGTCACCACCCAGGGTGATTTTTGCTTTAGCATCAGACATTTATGGTCTCCTTAGCGCCTTTATTGCTTAAGACTGCCGGGTGGTGGATTTGCTTTCGGCCCGCGCCCGTATACGTTACCAGTTTGTTATGTTGCACACAGCTCTGCGTCAGCGAAAAGGGCAGGGTACAGAGCAACGGCGCTTGATGGCACGTTCTTCAGGGCTGCGGTGAAACAACAGCAAATCAGCGTTTTAGCAGTCCGAATATTAAAACCTGTATACCACTAATAACTGTCCTGATTACATCGGTCAATACTGACACACTGTTACATAACTTATTCTCAGGTGAAAGCATGACCTCATAACTTTTGAGCATTATTGCATTTAACTGGTAATGGTTGTAACAAGAATGTTTAATATTTGTCAAATCAGGTGATTAAAAATTAAAAAAATGTTGTTATCGTGACCTTGATCACTGTTCCGGAGAAAACCCAACAAACTATATGTAGGTTAATTGTAATGATTTTGTGAACGGCCTATACTGCGGCCAGGTCTCCGGAACACCCTGCAATCCCGAGCCACCCAGCGTTGTTTAGTGATGTTTTAATGCCTGAAAAGACGTTTTAACATGACTTCTGGTTATAGAAAGGACGCTGTCTGACCCGCAAGCAGACCGGAGGAAGGAAACAATAAGAACAGCATGTGGGCGTTATTCATGGTAAGAAATGTGAAAAAACAAAGACCTGTCAATCTGGATCTACAAACGATACGGTTCCCAATCACGGCGATAGCGTCCATTCTCCATCGCGTTTCCGGTGTCATCACCTTCGTGGCGGTCGGAATTCTGCTTTGGCTGCTGGGCACCAGCCTCTCCTCCCCTGAAGGTTTTCTGACGGCGGCCTCGATCATGGATAGCTTCTTTGTGAAGTTCATCATGTGGGGCATTCTCACCGCGCTGGCCTATCACGTCGTTGTTGGTATCCGCCATCTGATGATGGACTTTGGCTACCTGGACGAAACCCTCGAAGCAGGGAAACGTTCCGCCAAGATTTCTTTTGTTATTACTGTCGTGCTTTCACTTCTCGCAGGAGTCCTCGTATGGTAAGCAACGCCTCAGCACTGGGACGCAACGGCGTACATGACTTTATTCTGGTCCGTGCTACCGCCATCGTTCTGACCCTCTACATCATCTACATGGTTGGCTTCTTCGCTACCACCGGTGAAATCTCATGGGAAGTGTGGACCGGATTCTTTGCCTCCGGCTTCACTAAAGTCTTCACTCTGCTGGCTCTCGTTTCCATTCTTATCCATGCCTGGATCGGGATGTGGCAGGTGTTAACGGACTACGTTAAACCACTGGCTCTGCGCCTGGTTCTGCAACTGGCTATCGTTGTGGCGCTGGTGGCTTACGTTCTTTATGGATTTGTTGTGGTGTGGGGTGTGTAATGAAATTGCCAGTCAGAGAGTTTGATGCTGTTGTCATCGGTGCCGGCGGCGCAGGTATGCGCGCGGCGCTGCAAATTTCCCAGAGCGGACAGACCTGTGCGCTGCTCTCCAAAGTTTTCCCGACCCGATCGCACACCGTATCCGCGCAGGGTGGTATCACCGTCGCGCTCGGTAACTCCCATGAAGATAACTGGGAATGGCATATGTACGACACCGTAAAAGGGTCGGACTATATCGGCGACCAGGACGCCATCGAATATATGTGTAAGACCGGCCCGGAAGCGATTCTCGAGCTGGAGCACATGGGCCTGCCGTTCTCCCGTCTTGACGACGGCCGTATTTATCAGCGCCCGTTCGGCGGCCAGTCGAAGAACTTCGGCGGCGAGCAGGCGGCGCGTACCGCGGCGGCGGCTGACCGTACCGGCCACGCCCTGCTGCACACCCTGTACCAGCAGAACCTCAAAAACCACACCACTATCTTCTCCGAATGGTATGCCCTCGATCTGGTGAAAAACCAGGACGGCGCGGTGGTGGGTTGTACCGCCCTGTGCATCGAGACCGGCGAAGTGGTCTACTTTAAAGCCCGCGCCACCGTGCTGGCGACCGGCGGCGCAGGCCGTATCTATCAGTCCACCACCAACGCCCACATCAACACCGGTGACGGCGTCGGGATGGCCATCCGCGCCGGCGTGCCGGTGCAGGATATGGAAATGTGGCAGTTCCACCCGACCGGTATCGCCGGGGCCGGGGTTCTGGTCACCGAAGGTTGCCGCGGCGAAGGCGGTTATCTGCTGAATAAACACGGCGAGCGCTTTATGGAGCGTTATGCGCCGAACGCGAAAGACCTGGCGGGTCGTGACGTGGTGGCGCGTTCCATCATGATCGAGATCCGCGAAGGCCGCGGCTGCGACGGTCCGTGGGGCCCGCACGCGAAACTGAAACTGGATCACCTGGGTAAGGAGGTTCTGGAATCTCGTCTGCCAGGTATCCTTGAGCTGTCCCGCACCTTTGCTCACGTCGATCCGGTGAAAGAGCCGATCCCGGTTATCCCAACCTGCCACTACATGATGGGCGGTATTCCGACCAAAGTGACCGGCCAGGCGCTGACCGTCAATGAGAAGGGCGAAGACGTGGTGATCCCGGGTCTGTTCGCGGTGGGCGAAATCGCCTGCGTATCGGTCCACGGTGCCAACCGTTTGGGCGGCAACTCGCTGCTCGACCTGGTGGTCTTCGGCCGCGCGGCGGGCCTGCATCTGCAGGAGTCTATCGCCGAGCAGGGCACGCTGCGCGACGCCAGCGAATCCGATATCGAAGGCTCGCTGGACCGCCTCAACCGCTGGAACAACACCCGTTCCGGTGAAGATCCGGTGGCGATCCGCAAAGCGCTGCAGGAATGTATGCAGCATAACTTCTCGGTGTTCCGCGAAGGTGATGCGATGCACAAAGGTCTGGAACAGCTGAAAGTGATCCGCGAGCGCCTGAAAAACGCCCGTCTCGACGATACCTCCAGCGAGTTCAACACCCAGCGCGTTGAGTGCCTGGAGCTGGATAACCTGATGGAAACCGCGTACGCGACCGCCGTATCCGCTAACTTCCGTACCGAGAGCCGTGGCGCCCACAGCCGCTTCGACTTCCCGGATCGTGATGATGAAAACTGGCTGTGCCATTCCCTGTATCTGCCAGAGTCGGAATCCATGACGCGTCGTAGCGTCAACATGGAACCGAAACTGCGTCCGGCATTCCCGCCGAAGATTCGTACTTATTAATGCGGAGACAGGAAAATGAAACTCGAGTTTTCAATTTATCGCTATAACCCGGATGTTGACGACGCTCCGCACATGCAGGATTACACCCTCGACGCGGAAGAAGGTCGTGACATGATGCTGCTGGATGCGCTGATCCAGCTGAAAGAAAAAGATCCGTCGCTATCGTTCCGCCGCTCCTGCCGTGAAGGGGTCTGCGGTTCCGATGGCCTGAACATGAACGGGAAAAACGGTCTGGCGTGCATCACGCCGATCTCCGCGCTGAATCAGCCGGGCAAGAAGATTGTTATCCGCCCGCTGCCAGGATTACCGGTTATCCGTGATTTGGTGGTGGACATGGGGCAATTCTATGCACAATATGAGAAGATTAAGCCTTACTTGTTGAATAATGGGCAAAATCCTCCGGCTCGCGAGCATCTGCAGATGCCTGAGCAGCGTGAGAAGCTCGATGGCCTGTACGAGTGTATTCTGTGCGCATGTTGTTCGACCTCGTGCCCGTCGTTCTGGTGGAACCCGGACAAGTTCATCGGCCCGGCAGGCCTGCTGGCCGCGTATCGCTTCCTGATCGACAGTCGCGATACCGAAACCAGCGAGCGTCTGGACGGCCTGAGCGATGCTTTCAGCGTATTCCGCTGTCACAGCATTATGAACTGCGTCAGTGTGTGTCCTAAGGGGCTGAACCCGACGCGCGCCATCGGCCATATTAAGTCGATGCTGCTGCAGCGCAGTGCGTAAGTTGTTTTAGTTGCCGGATGGCGACGTAAACGTCTTATCCGGCCTACAGGAGCATATTTTGTAGGCCTGATAAGCGAAGCGCCATCAGGCAATAGATATAGCAGGAAATCTTTAAAAACCGCCAAATATGTACCAGTAATCAAGGCGTTCAGAGCGAGGTAAGGCGGCAACTGAACGCATCCCAGGGAGCATAGTGAACTACGTGACCGGGGTAAGTGAAGGCAGCTAACGCAACCGCAGCCTGAACGCCGAAGATTAATGGCAGTTTTTAAAGGTTCCTTAGCGGATAGAAACCACAACTCGTCCGCAACAAGTGAACCCCGGCACGTGCACTCGGTGTGCGTGGTAGTTTCTACGGCGAAATAAGCATATGAATGCTTAAGGGATCACGATGCAGAACGGCGCAATGAAAGCCTGGCTGGACTCTTCTTATCTCTCTGGTTCGAACCAGAGCTGGATAGAACAGCTCTATGAAGACTTCTTAACCGATCCTGACTCTGTTGACGCCAACTGGCGTTCAATGTTCCAGCAGTTACCTGGCACCGGAGTTAAACCGGATCAATTTCATTCCAAAACGCGTGATTATTTCCGTCGACTGGCGAAGGATGCCTCACGTTACACTTCTTCGATTTCCGACCCAGACACCAATGTGAAGCAGGTTAAAGTCCTGCAGCTTATCAACGCATACCGTTTCCGTGGCCACCAGCATGCGAATCTCGATCCGCTGGGGCTGTGGAAGCAAGAGAGAGTGGCGGATCTCGATCCGGCCTACCACGATCTGACCGAGGCCGATTTCCAGGAAAGCTATAACGTAGGTTCATTTGCCATCGGTAAAGACACGATGAAGCTGGGCGAGCTGATTGCCGCCCTTAAGCAAACCTACTGCGGCTCCATCGGCGCGGAATATATGCATATCACCTCTACCGAAGAAAAACGCTGGATCCAGCAGCGCATTGAATCGGTAGCCGGCAAAGCGAGCTTTACCGCGGAAGAGAAAAAACGTTTCCTCGGCGAACTGACTGCCGCGGAAGGGCTGGAGCGCTACCTCGGCGCCAAATTCCCGGGGGCGAAGCGCTTCTCGCTGGAGGGTGGCGACGCCCTGATCCCCATGCTCAAAGAGATGATCCGCCATGCGGGTAAGAGCGGCACCCGTGAAGTGGTGCTGGGCATGGCGCACCGTGGCCGTCTCAACGTGCTGGTCAACGTGCTGGGTAAAAAACCGCAGGACCTGTTCGACGAGTTTGCCGGCAAACATAAAGAACACCTCGGTACCGGCGATGTGAAGTACCACATGGGCTTCTCTTCCGATATAGAAACCGAAGGCGGTCTGGTGCACCTGGCGCTGGCGTTTAACCCGTCGCACCTCGAGATCGTCAGCCCGGTGGTGATCGGTTCCGTACGCGCCCGTCTGGATCGTCTGGACGAGCCGAGCAGCAACAAGGTTCTGCCGATCACTATCCATGGCGACGCCGCGGTGACCGGCCAGGGCGTGGTTCAGGAAACCCTGAACATGTCCAAAGCCCGCGGTTACGAAGTGGGCGGGACCGTGCGCATCGTTATCAACAACCAGGTGGGCTTCACGACCTCTAACCCGCTGGATGCGCGTTCGACCCCGTACTGCACCGACATCGGTAAAATGGTGCAGGCGCCGATTTTCCACGTCAACGCCGACGATCCGGAAGCGGTCGCTTTCGTCACCCGTCTGGCGCTGGATTTCCGCAATACCTTCAAACGCGATGTCTTCATCGACCTGGTGTGCTACCGCCGTCACGGCCATAACGAAGCCGATGAGCCGAGCGCAACCCAGCCGCTGATGTATCAGAAGATCAAAAAGCACCCGACCCCGCGCAAAATCTATGCTGACAAGCTGGAGCAGGACAAGGTCGCGACCCTGGAAGATGCTACCGAGCAGGTTAACCTCTACCGCGATGCGCTGGATGCCGGCGAATGCGTGGTGAAGGAATGGCGTCCGATGAACATGCACTCCTTTACCTGGTCGCCGTACCTCAACCATGAGTGGGACGAGAGCTATCCGGATAAAGTGGAGCCGAAGCGTCTGCAGGAGCTGGCCAAACGCATCAGCACGGTGCCGGAAGGTATCGAAATGCAGTCCCGCGTGGCGAAAATTTACGCCGACCGCCAGGCGATGGCGGCAGGTGAGAAGCTGTTCGATTGGGGCGGCGCTGAAAACCTGGCCTACGCCACGCTGGTTGACGAAGGTATTCCGGTGCGTCTGTCCGGGGAAGACTCCGGTCGCGGCACCTTCTTCCACCGTCATGCGGTGATCCATAACCAGACCAATGGTTCAACCTACACCCCGCTGCAGCATGTCCATAACGGTCAGGGCCAGTTCCGCGTTTGGGACTCCGTGCTGTCTGAAGAAGCGGTGCTGGCGTTTGAATATGGTTACGCCACTGCAGAGCCGCGCACCCTGACCATCTGGGAAGCGCAGTTTGGCGACTTCGCCAACGGCGCGCAGGTGGTGATCGACCAGTTCATCTCCTCCGGTGAGCAGAAGTGGGGCCGGATGTGCGGCCTGGTGATGCTCCTGCCGCACGGCTACGAAGGCCAGGGCCCGGAGCACTCCTCCGCCCGTCTGGAGCGTTATCTGCAGCTGTGCGCTGAGCAGAATATGCAGGTATGCGTGCCGTCCACGCCGGCGCAGGTGTACCACATGCTGCGTCGTCAGGCGCTGCGCGGTATGCGTCGTCCGCTGGTGGTGATGTCGCCGAAGTCGCTGCTGCGTCATCCGCTGGCGGTCTCCAGCATGGATGAGCTGGCGAACGGCACTTTCCTGCCGGCCATCGGTGAAATCGATCAACTTGATCCGCAGGCTGTGAAGCGCGTGGTGCTGTGCTCTGGTAAGGTTTACTACGACCTGCTGGAACAGCGCCGTAAAAACGAGCAAAAAGATGTCGCTATCGTTCGTATCGAGCAGCTCTATCCGTTCCCGCATCAGGCGGTGCAGGATGCGCTGAAAGCGTATGCGCACGTACATGATTTTGTCTGGTGCCAGGAAGAGCCGCTCAACCAGGGCGCATGGTACTGCAGCCAGCATCACTTCCGTGAAGTGATTCCGTTTGGGGCCTCTCTGCGTTATGCAGGCCGCCCGGCCTCCGCCTCTCCGGCGGTAGGGTATATGTCCGTTCACCAGAAACAGCAACAAGATCTGGTCAATGACGCGCTGAACGTCGATTAATTAAAGGATACACAATGAGTAGCGTAGATATTCTGGTTCCCGACCTGCCTGAGTCCGTAGCTGACGCAACCGTCGCCACCTGGCACAAAAAACCGGGCGACGCGGTCGTCCGTGACGAAGTCCTGGTCGAAATCGAAACTGACAAAGTGGTACTGGAAGTACCGGCATCAGCGGACGGCATTCTGGATGCAGTGCTGGAAGACGAGGGCGCTACCGTCCTGTCTCGCCAGATCCTTGGCCGCCTGCGCGAAGGTAACAGCGCAGGTAAAGAAAGCAGCGAAAAAGCCGATGCGAAAGCGTCCACGCCGGCGCAGCGTCAGCAGGCCTCTCTGGAAGAGCAGAACAACGATGCGCTGAGCCCGGCGATCCGTCGTCTGCTGGCTGAACACAACCTCGACGCGGCGGCCATCAAAGGCACCGGCGTCGGCGGCCGCCTGACCCGCGAAGATGTAGAGAAACATCTGGCGAAAGCCCCGGCGGCGGCAGAAGCCAAAGCGCCAGCCGCTGCCCCGGCAGCCGCGCCGGCGCCGCAGCTCGGCCACCGCTCTGAAAAACGCGTCCCGATGACCCGCCTGCGTAAACGTGTGGCCGAGCGTCTGCTGGAAGCGAAAAACTCCACCGCCATGCTGACCACGTTCAACGAAGTCAACATGAAGCCAATCATGGATCTGCGTAAGCAGTACGGCGACGCGTTCGAAAAACGTCACGGCATCCGTCTGGGCTTTATGTCCTTCTACGTGAAAGCGGTCGTGGAAGCGCTGAAACGCTATCCGGAAGTGAACGCCTCTATCGATGGCGACGACGTGGTGTACCACAACTACTTCGACGTCAGCATGGCCGTATCCACTCCACGCGGCCTGGTCACCCCGGTTCTGCGTGACGTTGACCTGCTGGGCATGGCGGATATCGAAAAGAATATTAAAGAGTTGGCGGTGAAAGGCCGTGACGGCAAGCTGACCGTAGACGACCTGACCGGCGGTAACTTCACCATTACCAACGGCGGCGTGTTCGGTTCCCTGATGTCCACGCCGATCATCAACCCACCGCAGAGCGCCATCCTGGGTATGCATGCCATTAAAGACCGTCCGATGGCGGTGAATGGCAAGGTAGAGATCCTGCCGATGATGTACCTGGCGCTCTCCTACGACCACCGTCTGATCGACGGACGTGAATCGGTAGGCTTCCTGGTGGCGATTAAAGAGCTGCTGGAAGATCCGACCCGTCTGCTGCTGGACGTGTAGTCAGCAAGCGTATTACCTACCGTAGGCCGGATAACGCGCGTTAACGCCGTTATCAGGCCTACAGGTTTAAAGATAATTACACCCTGAAGGATGGACTGAACACATGAACTTACATGAATATCAGGCAAAACAACTTTTTGCCCGCTATGGCTTACCGGCGCCGGTGGGTTATGCCTGTACTACTCCGCGTGAAGCAGAAGAAGCCGCTTCAAAAATCGGCGCGGGTCCGTGGGTAGTGAAATGTCAGGTTCACGCTGGTGGCCGCGGCAAAGCGGGCGGTGTGAAAGTGGTGAAGAGCAAAGAAGAGATCCGCGCATTTGCCGAGCACTGGCTGGGCAAACGTCTGGTGACCTATCAAACAGATGCGAACGGCCAGCCGGTTAACCAGATCCTGGTTGAAGCGGCGACCGATATTGACAAAGAGCTGTACCTGGGCGCGGTCGTGGACCGTAGCTCCCGTCGCGTAGTGTTCATGGCCTCTACCGAAGGCGGCGTGGAAATCGAAAAAGTGGCGGAAGAGACCCCGCACCTGATCCACAAGATCGCCATCGATCCGCTGGCGGGCCCGATGCCTTATCAAGGTCGTGAACTGGCGTTCAAACTGGGTCTGGAAGGTAAACAGGTTCAGCAGTTCACCAAGATCTTCATGGGTCTGGCGACCATTTTCCTGGAGCGCGACCTGGCGCTGATCGAAATCAACCCGCTGGTTATCACTAAGCAGGGCGACCTGATCTGCCTCGACGGCAAACTGGGCGCTGACGGCAACGCGCTGTTCCGCCAGCCGGATCTGCGCGAAATGCGCGACCAGTCGCAGGAAGATCCGCGTGAAGCGCAGGCGGCGCAGTGGGAACTGAACTACGTCGCGCTGGACGGCAACATCGGCTGCATGGTTAACGGCGCAGGCCTGGCGATGGGTACCATGGACATCGTTAAACTGCACGGCGGCGAACCGGCTAACTTCCTCGACGTGGGCGGCGGTGCGACCAAAGAGCGCGTCACCGAAGCGTTCAAAATCATCCTCTCTGATGACAATGTGAAAGCGGTGCTGGTGAACATCTTCGGCGGTATCGTACGTTGCGACCTGATCGCTGACGGCATCATCGGTGCGGTAGCGGAAGTTGGGGTTAACGTTCCGGTCGTGGTTCGTCTGGAAGGTAACAACGCCGAACTGGGCGCGAAAAAACTGGCTGACAGCGGCCTGAATATTATTGCAGCGAAAAGTCTGACGGACGCAGCACAGCAGGTTGTTGCCGCAGTGGAGGGGAAATAATGTCAGTTTTAATTAATAAAGATACCAAGGTTATCTGCCAGGGCTTCACCGGTAGCCAGGGGACCTTCCACTCTGAACAAGCGATCGCTTACGGTACGCAAATGGTTGGCGGCGTGACGCCAGGCAAAGGCGGCACCACTCACCTGGGCCTGCCGGTGTTCAACACCGTGCGCGAAGCCGTTGAAGCGACCGGCGCCACCGCGACCGTGATCTACGTTCCGGCGCCGTTCTGCAAAGATTCCATTCTGGAAGCGATTGACGCGGGCATTAAGCTGATTATCACCATCACCGAAGGTATCCCGACGCTGGATATGCTGACCGTGAAAGTGAAACTGGACGAAGCGGGCGTGCGTATGATCGGCCCGAACTGCCCAGGCGTGATCACGCCGGGCGAATGCAAAATCGGCATCATGCCGGGTCACATTCACAAGCCGGGTAAAGTGGGCATCGTTTCCCGTTCCGGTACCCTGACCTATGAAGCAGTTAAGCAGACCACCGACTATGGCTTCGGTCAGTCTACCTGCGTCGGTATCGGCGGCGACCCGATCCCGGGCTCTAACTTCATCGATATCCTGAAGCTGTTCCAGGAAGACCCGCAGACCGAAGCGATTGTGATGATCGGTGAGATCGGCGGTAGCGCGGAAGAAGAAGCGGCTGCCTACATCAAAGAGCACGTGACCAAGCCGGTTGTCGGTTACATCGCCGGCGTGACCGCGCCGAAGGGCAAGCGTATGGGCCATGCTGGCGCCATCATCGCTGGCGGTAAAGGTACTGCCGATGAGAAATTCGCAGCCCTGGAAGCAGCCGGTGTGAAAACCGTTCGCAGCCTGGCCGATATCGGCGAAGCGCTGAAAGCTATCATCAAGTAAACCCTCTCTGCTTATCCGCAAGCAGAAATCTGTCCGATTTCGACATGGTTGGCCACCGTCAGGTGGCCTTTTTTTTGGCCGTTGTCCGCTTCTTCCGTACGCCGCTGCGTCAGTAAACTCTGCGTTTGGCAAAAACCTTATCTATCATATTGATTTTATGAATTATTTCATAAATATTATCGACGCGCGGTTGTCGGAAATGAAAATTTGCCCTGGTCGTACCGCAGGGTAACGAAACAGACAGTAAAAAAAAGAGTGGGGGAGGGGAGAAGAAAGCAGGAAAAAATACTGTGAGCGGTCTAGCATTAATCGGATCGGCTCTTTTTTTTATTTTTTTCCTGTGGCGTTAAATAATATTACCTATGATTCTCATCTTTCCCTTTTTAGTAACCAATCAAGGCATACTTTAAACACAGCATTAACATTGGGTTTACCAATATTCTTTATTGAGCTACATAATTAACACGTAGAGTAAAAATTGATTTATATCAATACTTAATGCTTGGAAAAATCCTTCAAAAAACGTTAAATTGTCTCAAGTCAAATTGGCCTAAACCGGCCATCTTCGCTATATATTGATCACCGTCGAAAAATGTAAAACTGGAACAATAAAAACATATTTATTGTAAGGTTATTGCGGCGTAATATATTGGGGAATCAATTGGGTTTTTCGTTAACGTATTTGTAACCTTGTCCTGGCGTGGTTTCACTTTCGGTTGAAACCCGCTCCGGGCGGGCGACAAATAAAAATTTGTATTGGGGCATGCGTATGAGCCAGAGCTTCTCGGTTCATTTTCGGAGTCTTCATGCGATGAGCAAGGAGTCATGATGTTAGATATAGTCGAACTGTCGCGCTTACAGTTTGCCTTGACCGCGATGTACCACTTCCTGTTTGTGCCACTGACGCTCGGTATGGCGTTCCTGCTGGCCATCATGGAAACGGTCTACGTCCTTTCCGGCAAACAGATTTATAAAGATATGACCAAATTCTGGGGCAAGTTGTTTGGTATCAACTTCGCGCTGGGTGTGGCGACCGGTCTGACCATGGAGTTCCAGTTCGGGACTAACTGGTCGTATTACTCACACTACGTGGGCGATATCTTCGGTGCGCCGCTGGCCATTGAAGGTCTGATGGCCTTCTTCCTCGAATCCACCTTTGTAGGTCTGTTCTTCTTCGGTTGGGATCGTCTGGGTAAAGTTCAGCACATGGCCGTCACCTGGCTGGTCGCTCTGGGCTCCAACCTCTCCGCGCTGTGGATCCTCGTCGCTAACGGCTGGATGCAGAACCCTATCGCATCGGACTTCAACTTTGAAACCATGCGTATGGAGATGGTCAGCTTCTCCGAGCTGGTGCTCAACCCGGTTGCTCAGGTGAAATTCGTTCACACTGTGGCGTCTGGTTATGTCACCGGTGCGATGTTTATCCTGGCTATCAGCTCCTGGTACATGCTGAAAGGCCGTGACTTTGCCTTTGCTAAGCGCTCCTTCGCCATCGCAGCCAGCTTCGGTATGGCGGCGATCCTGTCCGTTATTGTGCTGGGTGACGAATCCGGTTACGAAATGGGTGACGTGCAGAAAACCAAACTGGCGGCTATCGAAGCAGAGTGGGAAACCCAGCCTGCGCCGGCGGCCTTTACCCTGTTTGGTATTCCCGATCAGAATGCGCAAACCAACCACTTCGCCATCCAGATCCCCTACGCGCTGGGCATCATTGCCACCCGCTCGGTGGATAAGCCGGTTATCGGTCTGAAGGATCTGATGGTTCAGCACGAAGAGCGTATCCGTAACGGCATGAAAGCCTACGCGCTGCTGGAGCAACTGCGCGCCGGTTCCACCGACCAGGCCGTTCGCGACCAGTTCAATAACGTGAAGAAAGATCTCGGCTATGGTCTGCTGCTGAAACGCTATACCCCGAACGTCGCTGACGCCACGGAAGAGCAGATCGCCAAAGCCACCAAAGACTCTATTCCAAGCGTCGCACCGCTGTACTTCGCCTTCCGTATCATGGTGGCGTGCGGCATCCTGATGCTGTTGATTATCGGCGCCTCCTTCTGGAGCGTGATTCGTAACCGTATCGGCGAGAAAAAATGGCTGCTGCGCGCCGCGTTCTATGGCCTGCCGCTGCCGTGGATTGCCGTGGAGTCGGGCTGGTTTGTTGCCGAATACGGCCGTCAGCCGTGGGCGATTGGTGAAGTCCTGCCGACGGCGGTGGCCAACTCGTCGCTGACCGCGGGCGATCTGATCTTCTCTATGTTGCTGATCTGCGGTCTGTACACGCTGTTCCTGGTGGCTGAACTGTTCCTGATGTTCAAGTTTGCCCGCAAAGGACCTAGCAGCCTGAAAACCGGCCGCTATCACTTTGAACAGTCCTCTGCGGCTATTCAGTCGGCACGCTAAGACAGGAGTCGTCAAATGATCGATTATGAAGTATTGCGTTTTATCTGGTGGCTGCTGATTGGCATCCTGCTGATTGGCTTCGCCGTCGCCGACGGGTTCGACATGGGGGTGGGCATGCTCACCCGCTTCCTCGGCCGTAACGACACCGAGCGTCGGATTATGATCAACGCCATCGCCCCGCACTGGGACGGTAACCAGGTGTGGCTGATCACCGCCGGCGGCGCGCTGTTCGCTGCCTGGCCGATGGTCTACGCCGCGGCGTTCTCCGGTTTCTATGTGGCGATGATTCTGGTGCTGGCCTCGTTGTTCTTCCGTCCGGTCGGTTTCGACTACCGTTCCAAGATCGAGGACACCCGCTGGCGCAACATGTGGGACTGGGGCATCTTCATCGGCAGCTTCGTGCCGCCTCTGGTGATTGGCGTGGCCTTCGGCAACCTGCTGCAGGGCGTGCCGTTCCATGTCGACGAATACCTGCGTCTGTTCTATACCGGTAACTTCTTCCAGCTGCTGAACCCGTTTGGTCTGCTGGCCGGTATTGTCAGCGTGGCGATGATCCTCACCCAGGGCGCGACCTACCTGCAGATGCGTACCGTAGGCGAACTGCATCTGCGCACCCGCACCGTCTCCACGGTGGCGGCGCTGGTGACGCTGGTCTGCTTCGCGCTGGCGGGCGTGTGGGTCTACTACGGCATCGACGGCTATGTGGTGAAATCGGTAATTGACCATACCGGCCCGTCTAACCCGCTGACCAAAGAAGTGGTGCGTGAAGCGGGCGCGTGGATGGTGAACTTTAACAATATGCCAGCGCTGTGGGCGATCCCTGCCCTGGGCGTGGTGCTGCCGCTGCTGACCGTCGTTTCGACCAAAGCGGATAAAGGCGCCTGGGCATTCCTGTTCTCCTCGCTGACCCTGGCCTGCATCATTCTGACTGCCGGTATCGCGATGTTCCCGTTCATCATGCCGTCCAGCACCATGCTGAACGCCAGCCTGACGATGTGGGACGCGACCTCCAGCCAGCGGACGCTGAACCTGATGACCTACGTGGCGATTGTCTTCGTGCCGATCATTCTGGGCTACACCAGCTGGTGTTACTGGAAGATGTTTGGCCGCATCACCCGTGAAGACATCGAAAAGAACACCCACTCGCTGTACTAAGGTAAGGAGCTATATATGTGGTACTTCGCATGGATTTTGGGAACGCTTCTTGCCTGTGCCTTTGGGGTGATTACCGCGCTGGCGCTTGAGCACGTGGAAGCCACCAAAGCAGGTAAAGAAGAACACTGATGAGTATTATCGTGATGCGATATACGAAATCATTCGGGTTGCATCGAGGCGGCAAGTCTGTGAATCCCCAGGAGCTTACACCAGTAAGTGACTGGGGTAAGCAGACGTAGCCAACAAAGAGGCGACGTGAATGATAAAGTATATGTATGCGATAATGGACAAGCGCCCGTTAAGGGCGCTTTCCTTGTTGATGGCGCTGCTGCTGGCAGGCTGCATTTTCTGGGATCCGTCGCGCTTTGCCGCGAAGACCAGCGAGCTGGAAATCTGGCACGGTTTCTTGCTGATGTGGGCGGTTTGCAGCGGCGTAATTCACGGCGTGGGCTTCCGCCCGCGTGCCGTTCACTGGCAGGGGATTTTTTGTCCGCTTATCGCTGATATCGTGCTCGCTTTAGGTCTCTTCTTTTTCTTCTTTTGAATAAGAGATCTCTGTTAATGCTATGGGCTTGCATAAGCCCATAAAAATTTACGCCCCGTTTACTTTCCCCCATTCCAAACCACCTTTCCCGCGCGTATAGTAGCGAAGTTTGAAAGCTCTAACCTTTTTTTGCATTACCGGGATGTAAAGTGAATACAACGCTGTTTCGATGGCCGGTTCGGGTCTACTACGAAGATACCGACGCCGGTGGTGTGGTTTACCACGCCAGTTACGTCGCTTTTTATGAAAGAGCACGCACAGAGATGCTGCGCCACCATCACTTTAGTCAACAGGTTCTGTTGGCTGAACGCGTTGCCTTCGTGGTTCGCAAAATGACGCTGGAGTATTTTGCCCCCGCCAGACTCGACGACATGCTCGAAGTTCAGACGGAAATTACCTCGATGCGCGGCACCTCTTTGGTTTTCACGCAGCGAATCGTCAACGCCGAGAATACAGTGTTAAACGAAGCTGAGGTTCTCATTGTGTGCGTTGATCCACTCTTAATGAAGCCACGTGCGCTTCCCAAGTCTATTGTCGCGGAGTTTAAGCAGTGACTGACATGAATATCCTTGATTTGTTCCTGAAGGCGAGCCTTCTGGTTAAACTTATCATGTTGATTTTGATTGGTTTTTCTATCGCTTCCTGGGCTATCATTATTCAGAGAACGCGTATCCTTAACTCGGCCGCGCGCGAAGCTGAAGCGTTCGAGGACAAATTCTGGTCCGGGATTGAACTGTCCCGTTTGTATCAGGAGAGCCAGGGGCGTCGCGATAATCTGACCGGTTCGGAGCAGATCTTCTACAGCGGCTTCAAAGAGTTTGCGCGCTTGCATCGGGCCAACAGCCATGCGCCGGAGGCGATCGTCGAAGGGGCATCGCGCGCGATGCGTATTTCGATGAACCGCGAGCTGGAAACGCTGGAGACCCATATTCCGTTCCTCGGCACCGTAGGCTCCATCAGCCCGTATATCGGTCTGTTCGGCACCGTCTGGGGGATCATGCACGCCTTTATCGCCCTTGGCGCGGTGAAGCAGGCCACCCTGCAGATGGTGGCGCCGGGTATCGCCGAAGCGCTGATCGCCACCGCGATCGGTCTGTTCGCCGCTATCCCGGCGGTGATGGCGTACAACCGCCTGAACCAGCGGGTGAACAAGCTTGAACTGAATTACGACAACTTTATGGAAGAGTTCACCGCTATTCTGCACCGTCAGGCCTTTACCACCAGCGAAAGCAATAAGGGGTAAGCCATGGCCAGAGCACGTGGACGCGGACGTCGCGAACTGAAGTCCGAGATCAACATCGTTCCGCTGCTGGATGTCCTGCTGGTGCTGTTGCTGATCTTTATGGCAACGGCGCCGATCATTACGCAGAGCGTGGAAGTCGATCTGCCGGACGCCACGGAATCGCAAGCGGTGAAAAGCAATGACGATCCGCCGGTGATTGTGGAAGTCTCCGGGGTAGGGCAGTACAGCGTGAAAGTGGGGCAGGAGACGCTGTCCCAGCTGCCGCCGGAGCAGGTGATTGCCGAAGCGAAGCGTCGTCTTGAAGCCAATGAGAAAACGGTATTCCTGATCGGCGGTGCGAAAGACGTCCCTTACGATGAAATTATTAAAGCGCTGAACCTGTTGCATAGCGCAGGGGTTAAATCGGTCGGCTTGATGACCAAACCTATTTAATCGCTTCAGGTAGGTGCGTCCGCACGGCGTTCGGCGGCGAGTATCGCTCGCCGTCGGTGCGCATCGCGGGTACAGGCGAACAGTTTTTGGGAACCGATAGTGTCAAAGGCAACCGAACAAAACGACAAGCTTAAACGAGCGATCATCATTTCAGTCGCGCTGCACATCATACTGATCGCGCTGCTGATATGGAGTTCGTTTGACGAGCATCTGGATGCCTCTGCCGGCGGCGGCGGGGGATCGTCGATTGATGCCGTCATGGTCGATCCGGGGGCGGTGGTAAACAATTATAACCGTCAGCAACAGCAGCAGGCCAGCGCACGTCGCGCCGCTGAACAGCGTGAAAAACAGGCGCAGCAGCAGGCGGAAGAGTTACGTGAGAAGCAGGCGGCGGAACAGGAACGGCTGAAACAGCTCGAACAGGAGCGGCTGCAGGCGCAGGAAGCGGCGAAAGAAGCGAAGGAACAACAGAAGCAGGCTGAGGAAGCCGCTGCCAAGGCTGCCGCGGCGGCGAAAGCTAAAGCGGATGCGCAGGCCAAAGAAGCGCAGGAAGCGGCGGCCAAAGCGGCCGCCGAGGCGAAAGCGAAGGCGGATGCCCAGGCGAAAGCGGCTGAACTGGCGGCAGCGAAAGCGGCTGCTGACGCGAAGAAACAGGCCGAAGCTGCCGCCGCGAAAGCGGCTGCCGATGCGAAGAAACAGGCGGAAGCCGAAGCGGCGAAAGCCGCGGCAGAGGCGCAGAAGAAAGCGGAAGCGGCAGCGGCGAAGAAAGCGCAACAGGAAGCGGAGAAGAAGGCCCAGCAGGAAGCGGCTAAGCAGGCAGCGGCTGAAAAAGCGGCAGCAGAAAAAGCCGCCGAAAAAGCCGCCGCGCAAAAAGCGGCCGCGGAGAAGGCCGCCGCCGAGAAAGCCGCCGCAGCTGAAAAAGCCGCGGCAGCCAAAGCGGCTGCTGCTGAGAAGGCGGCGGCCGATAAAGCGGCCAAAGCGGCAGCAGCAAAAGCCGCGGCAGCGAAGAAAGCGGCTGCCGCGAAAGAAGCGGACGGCGTTGACGACCTGCTCGGCGATCTGAGTTCAGGTAAGAATGCGCCGAAAGGTAGCACCAGCGGTAGCACAGGGGGCTCTTCACCTGCTAAAGGAAGTAAACCGGGGCAGGGCGGTGCGTCTCAGGCGGAGATTGCCAGCTATATTTCGCAGGTGCAGGCCGCGATTAAAGGACATCTCTATGACTGGGATACGTACAAGGGTAAAGTATGTACGTTGCGCGTAAACCTGGCTCAGGATGGAACGTTGTTGAGTGTGAAATCGGAAGGCGGCGATCCGGCGTTCTGCCAGCAAATGCTGGCGGCCACCAGTCGGATGAGCAAATTCCCTAAACCGCCGTCGCAGGCTGTTTATGAAACGTTCAAAAATGCGCCACTGGACTTCAAACCTTAAGCGCTTTTCCCCCCGCGTCAGCGGGGGGAAAGAAAATAGGGCGGTCATGGGTTTTGGTAGTTTTGTGTATTTGAGTTTGTTAACATTCTGCTAAATTATCGTGGGCTTTTCGCCCGGATAAGGGAGATATGATGAAGCAGGCATTACGAGTAGCATTTGGTTTTTTAATGCTGTGGGCGGCGGTGCTGCACGCAGAAGTACGTATCGAGATCACCCAGGGGGTGGACTCGGCGCGCCCCATCGGCGTGGTACCGTTCCAGTGGGCCGGCCAGGGCGCTGCGCCGGAAGATGTTGGCGGTATCGTGGCGGCTGACCTGCGCAACAGCGGTAAATTCAACCCGCTGGATCGCTCGCGTCTGCCGCAGCAGCCGACCAGTGCCCAGGAAGTGCAGCCTGCTGCCTGGTCTGCGCTGGGTATTGACGCCGTGGTTGTCGGCCAGGTGACGTCAAACCCGGATGGTTCTTATCAGGTAGCGTATCAGCTGGTGGATACCGGCGGTGCGCCGGGCACAACGCTGGCGCAAGGCTCTTTCAAAGTCACTAAACAGTACCTGCGCTATGCCGCGCACACTGCCAGCGACGCGGTATTTGAAAAGCTGACCGGTATTAAAGGCGCCTTCCGGACTCGTATCGCCTACGTGGTGCAGACCAATGGCGGTCAGTTCCCGTATGAGCTGCGCGTTTCCGATTATGATGGCTACAACCAGTTTGTGGTTCACCGCTCCTCCCAGCCGCTGATGTCCCCGGCCTGGTCACCGGACGGTTCAAAACTGGCTTACGTCACCTTCGAGAGCGGTCGCTCTGCGCTGGTGGTGCAGACCCTGGCGAACGGCGCTGTGCGTCAGATTGCCTCCTTCCCGCAGCACAACGGCGCGCCGGCGTTCTCGCCGGATGGTTCTAAACTGGCCTTCGCGCTGTCGAAAACCGGTAGCCTGAACCTGTACGTGATGGATCTGGGCTCGGGTCAGATTCGTCAGGTGACCAACGGTCGCAGCAACAACACCGAACCAAGCTGGTTCCCGGACAGCCAGAACCTGGCCTTTACCTCTGACCAGGCCGGTCGTCCGCAGGTGTATAAAGTCAATATTAATGGCGGCACGCCGCAGCGTATCACCTGGGAAGGTTCGCAGAACCAGGACGCTGACGTGAGCGCGGATGGTAAAACGATGGTAATGGTCAGCTCGGCCGGCGGCCAGCAGCACATTGCCAAACAAGATCTGGAAGCGGGTGGTGTACAGGTTCTGTCATCAACGTTTTTAGACGAAACGCCAAGTCTGGCACCTAACGGCACTATGGTAATCTACAGCTCTTCTCAGGGGATGGGATCCGTGCTGAATCTGGTTTCTACAGATGGGCGTTTCAAAGCGCGTCTTCCGGCAACTGATGGACAGGTAAAATCGCCTGCCTGGTCGCCGTATCTGTGATAATAAATAATTGATTATTAAAGGAATCAAAGAAATGCAACTGAACAAAGTGCTGAAAGGGCTGATGATCGCTCTGCCGGTTATGGCAATCGCGGCATGTTCTTCTAACAAGAACGCCAGCAACGACCAGAGCGGTGAAGGCATGCTGGGTGCCGGCACTGGTATGGACGCTAACGGCAACGGCGGCAACATGTCTTCTGAAGAGCAAGCTCGTCTGCAGATGCAGCAGCTGCAGCAGAACAACATCGTTTACTTCGATCTGGACAAGTACGATATCCGTTCTGACTTCGCTGCAATGCTGGACGCGCACGCTAACTTCCTGCGCAGCAACCCGTCCTACAAAGTGACTGTAGAAGGTCACGCGGATGAGCGCGGTACCCCGGAATACAACATCGCGCTGGGTGAGCGTCGTGCTAACGCCGTTAAGATGTATCTGCAGGGCAAAGGTGTTTCTGCCGATCAGATCTCCATCGTTTCTTACGGTAAAGAAAAACCAGCAGTACTGGGTCATGACGAAGCGGCATATGCCAAAAACCGTCGCGCCGTACTGGTTTACTAAGAGAATTGCATGAGCAGTAACTTCAGACATCATTTATTGAGTCTGTCGTTACTGGTTGGCATAGCGGCCCCTTGGGCCGCTTTTGCTCAGGCGCCAATCAGTAGTGTCGGCTCAGGCTCGGTCGAAGACCGTGTCACTCAACTCGAGCGTATTTCCAATGCTCACAGCCAGCTTTTAACCCAACTCCAGCAACAACTCTCTGATAACCAGACTGACATTGATTCTCTCCGTGGTCAGATCCAGGAGAACCAGTATCAGCTGAATCAGATCGTTGAGCGTCAGAAGCAGATTCTGCTGCAGATTGACGGGCTGACGAGCGGAGGTGGCGCAGCGGCGGCGGGCGCCCAGTCGTCGTCTTCCGGCGATCAGAGCGCGGCTACCGCCAGCGCAGCGCCAGCGGCCTCGTCAGGCGCGCCGGCGATGACCGGCGATGCGAACACCGATTACAATGCGGCTATTGCCCTGGTGAAGGATGCTTCACGCCAGGATGACGCCATGGCGGCGTTTCAGAACTTCGTTAAAAAGTACCCGGATTCAACTTATCAGCCGAACGCCAACTATTGGCTCGGACAGTTGAACTACAATAAGGGGAAAAAAGACGATGCGGCGTTTTACTTCGCCTCGGTGGTGAAGAACTACCCGAAATCGCCAAAAGCGCCGGACGCCATGTTTAAGGTCGGCGTGATCATGCAGGACAAAGGTGATACCGCGAAAGCGAAAGCGGTTTACCAGCAGGTGATCAGCAAATTCCCCGGCACCGACGGTGCTAAACAAGCGCAAAAACGACTTAATGCTCTTGGTTGATTACGGCATGACCAGAAATCGCGTTATTTCTGGTCTTGTCGCCTGAATCGCCAGCAGTTAAGTGATCTTTATCGAAATTTTAGTTGCGCTGAATTCTGAAATCAGTAATATATGCCGCCGTTGCCAAGGGATATCAAACAAGCCCAAAGCGACGCCAGAGTGGGTCGTTAGCTCAGTTGGTAGAGCAGTTGACTTTTAATCAATTGGTCGCAGGTT
>NZ_JBEAHA010000018.1:0-62682 GCF_040061975.1 Klebsiella sp. GG_Kp146 | reverse complement strand
CCGCCCCCGCCGCCCTGGCGCGGCTTGACGCGCAGATGCTGGCGCACAACGCCTCGCCGGGCGGCGCCGCCGATCTCCTTGCCGCCACCCTGTTTCTCGACCGGGTTGCCGGCTAACGCATTCAGAGGATGTTATGGAACAGATTACATTGTCATTTCCTGCCAGCCGCGCCCTCCGCGGCCGAGCGCTGGCAGGGGTTGTAGGTTCAGGCGATATGGAAGTGCTCTATACCGCCGCCGGGAGCGATACGCTCAGCGTGCAAATTACCACCTCGGTGGATAACAGCCAGGCGCGCTGGCAGGCGCTGTTCGACCGGCTGAGCCTGATTAACGGCCTGCCCGCCGGGCAGTTGGTTATTCACGACTTCGGCGCCACGCCGGGCGTCGCCCGTATTCGTATTGAACAAGTCTTTGAGGAGGCCGCTCATGCGTAACGATCGCAGCTTTATCGAACTGCGCGCTCGCGAACGCGCCCACGCTCTGCTGGACGACGGCAGCTACCGTGAACTGCTGGATCCGTTTGACGGCATTATGTCGCCGTGGCTCGGGGCGCAGGGCATTGTCCCGCAGTCCGACGACGGTATGGTGGTCGCCAAAGGCACTATCAACGGCCAGCCGGCGGTGGTGATTGCCATCGAAGGCACCTTCCAGGGCGGCAGTATGGGCGAAGTCTCCGGCGCCAAAATGGCCGCCGCGCTGGAGCTGGCGGCGGAGGATAACCGCAACGGTATCCCGACGCAGGCGGTCCTGTGCCTGGAAACCGGCGGCGTCCGGCTACAGGAGGCCAACCTTGGCCTGGCCGCCATCGCCGATATTCACGCGGCGATTGTCGATCTGCGCCGCTACACCCCGGTAGTCGGCATCATCGCTGGCACCGTCGGCTGCTTCGGCGGCATGTCCATCGCCGCCGCGCTGTGCAGCTATCTCATCGTCACCCGAGAAGCCCGTCTCGGCCTCAACGGCCCGCAGGTTATCGAGCAGGAAGCCGGCATTGAAGAGTACGACTCGCGTAACCGGCCGTTTATCTGGAGCATGACCGGCGGCGAAATTCGCGCCGCCAGCGGCCTGGTCGACGCGCTGGTTAACGATGGCGTCAAGGCCGTCAAAACCGCGATGAACGAAGCGATCGCCAAAGGCGTACCGGCGCAGCACCGCAGCGACAATTATGACGACTATCTGCGCCGTTTGAGCCAGTTCGACACCCGCCAGCAGGCGGATACCGCGCAGATTAAACAGCTTTTTGCCCGGGAGGAAAAATAATGAGTCAGTTCCCAAACCGCGCCGCGCTATGGCTGAACAAACTGGCGCCCGAGGCGCCGCTGATGAGCGGCCTGTGCCCTTCCGTGCAGGTGGCAGACGTCCAGCTTAATGGCGAAAAGGTGCGTTTTATCGCCGTAGTGCCTGACGCTAATAACCACTACCCGCGCGCCGCCGGTGGCGAAGTCGGCCTGCTCGAAGGCTGGACGCTGGCGAAAGTGGTCAACGAAACCCTCGACGCCGATGCCGATAAAACGGTAAAGCGCCCGATTATCGCGGTTATCGATGTCCCCAGCCAGGCCTATGGCCGTCGCGAAGAAGCCTTTGGTATTCACCAGGCGCTGGCCGGAGCGGCAGGCGCCTACGCCAAAGCCCGTCTGGCCGGCCATCCGGTGATTGGCCTGATCGTCGGCAAAGCGATGTCCGGGGCGTTTCTGGCCCACGGCTACCAGGCCAACCGTCTGATCGCCTTTAACGACAGCGGCGTACTGGTCCACGCGATGGGTAAAGCGTCGGCCGCGCGCATTACCCTGCGCAGCGTGGAGGCGCTGGAGAAACTGGCGGCGACCATCCCGCCGATGGCCTATGACGTCAGCAACTACGCCACGCTCGGCCTGCTCTCCGCTCTGCTTGACATCAGCCATCCGGACGCCCCTGACGACCACGATCTGGCGCTGGTCAGCCACACCCTGCGCGACGCCATCGCTGACGCGCGCCAGGATCCCTCGCTGAAGTGCCGCCTGGGTGCGGAAAACCGCCGCAGCTCGCAGCGGGTCCGCGACCTGATGCGCGCCAGCTGGTAACACGTTCGTACGTAAGTAGTAGAAGAAAACCTGCCGGAAGCCGTCCCCCGGAGCGCGTCATAACCGCGCCGGGTAGGGACGGCTTTAAGAAAAAATAACAATCGCGCCAGTACTCTATTTTATTTACAGGTGATTTATGACTTATGTGATTATTCATGCTCTTGCCCCGATTTTCGTCATTATGCTGCTGGGCTTCTGGGCCGGTAAGGCCGGGATGGTAGATAACAAAAATGTCTCCCTGCTCAATATCTTTGTAATGGACTTTGCCTTACCCGCTACGCTGTTCAGCGCCACGGTGCAAACTCCGTGGGCCGGTATCGTCGCCCAGTCGCCGTTGGTGCTGGTGCTCACTGGCGCGATGTGGATCACCTACGCCGGGATTTACTTCCTCGCCACCAGCGTCTTCAAACGCACCCCGCAGGATGCCGCGGTGCTGACCCTCACCGTCGCCCTGCCGAACTATGCCGCGCTGGGCCTGCCGATCCTCGGCAGCGTGCTCGGCGAAGGTGCATCGACTTCGCTGTCGGTGGCGGTCTCTATCGCCTGCGGTTCGGTACTGATGACCCCCTTCTGCCTGCTGATTCTGGAACGTGAAAAAGCCCGCGCCGCGGGGGAAACCACCGGTTCTACGCTGGCGATGCTGCCGGTGCTGATGTGGCGTTCGGTGAAAAAGCCGATCGTCTGGGGCCCGCTGCTCGGGGTGGTGCTTTCCGCTATCGGCATTAAAATGCCGGACCTGCTGCTGGCCGCCATCAAACCGCTGGGCCTGGCCGCCACCGCCGCGGCGCTGTTCCTCACCGGGGTGATCCTCTCGGCGCGTAAACTGCAGCTCAATGCGCTGATCGCCACCTCCACCATCGTGAAACTGCTGGTACAGCCGTTTATCGCCTGGGGTCTGGTGATGCTGCTGGGTCTGCACGGCGCCATCGCCATCACCGCGATCCTGATGATTGCCCTGGCCGCCGGCTTCTTCGGCGTGGTCTTCGGCAACCGCTTCGGCGTACAGTCCCCGGATGCTGAAGCCGTGCTGCTGTTGAGCTCGGTTCTGTGTATCCTGTCGCTACCGCTGTTTATCTCTTTGACTTCAGGACTGTAAACCATGTCATCAACGCCGCGTCCCCACGATTTAGTGTGGTTAAACCACGCCAGCGCCCTGGAAGATATAGTCGAGCCGTGGGTGGCTCAGCAGTGGCGAGCCGCGCTGCCGGTGGTGGTGAGGCGCGATGTTGACGGTCAGGCCCGCATCCCGGTTGGGGTGCGGGGCATGAAGCGCGAACAGCGCGCCGCCGGCTGGGTACAGGCGCACAATATCGTTCGCAGCGTCACCCCGGAGATGTTGGTGGAGCGCGAGCGCCTGCTGGGCTCCCCTTTTGTTTCGCAGCCGCCGGTCCAGGCGGCCATCGCCCTGACGCTGGGCGACTGGCCCTGGCGCTGGGGCGTCACCGGCAGCACCGGCTACGCGCTGGCGACCGAAATCCCGGTACTCCATGCGGCAAGCGATCTGGATCTACTGATCCGCGCCCCGCAGCCGCTGGCCCGCGAGGCGCTGCTGGAATGGCAATCCCGGGTGGCCCAGCTCCCGTGCCGCGCCGATACCCAGGTCGAAACGCCATACGGCGCCTTCGCCCTCAATGAGTGGCTACGCGATGGGCGAGCGCTGCTGAAAACGTCCCGCGGCGCGCGCTTAACCGCTGCGCCGTGGCGCAGGGAGGAATGATGAAGATTTTGTTTACTTTTCCCGGACAGGGTGCCCAGCGTACCGGCATGCTGGCGGCTATCCCCGACCGCGAAGCGATCCTCAGCCAGGCGCGCGCCGTGCTGGGGAATGAAGTCGAGGCCCTAGATAGCGCCGGATCGCTAAAACATACCCGTGCGGTCCAGCTCTGCCTGCTGATCGCCGGGGTAGCCTGGGCGCGCGAGCTACAGCGCCAGGGCGTCAATCCGCAGATTGTCAGCGGCCTGTCCATCGGCGCCTTTCCCGCAGCGGTGATTGCCGGCGCGCTCGATTTCGCCAGCGCGCTGCGCCTGGTGGCCCTGCGCGGCGATCTTATGGAGCAGGCCTATCCCGAAGGTTACGGGCTGACGGCGATCATGGGCCTGACCCGCCCGCGGGTTGAGGCGCTGATGCAGGGTCACGAGGTCTATCTTGCCAACCTGAACGCCGAAACGCAGATCGTGATCGCAGGACGCGATGAAGCCATGGCCGAGGTGGCGCAGCTGGCGCTGCAGGCGGGCGCCAGTAAGGCGCAGCGGCTGGCGGTCAGCGTCCCGTCGCACTGCGCGCTGCTGGATAAACCCGCCGCCGCGCTGGCAACAGCCTTTGCCGACGTGACCTTAACGCGCCCGCAGTGCGCCTATTTAAGCGGCTCGACGGCGCGGGTGCTGTGGGATCCGCAGCGGATCGCCGACGATCTGGCGATGAACATGGCGCGCACCGTCCACTGGCAGGAGGCGATGATCGCCGCCGATGAGCGCGACGCGCGCTTAGCCATTGAGATGCCCCCCGGCGGGGTATTGACCTGCCTGACCCGCCAGGCGGGCTGGCGCGGGGAGACCCTTTCGCTGGAACGCAGCGGCGTGGACGTCGCCCGCCATCTGGCGCAGCGGCTTAGCGATTAAGGCTCCGGGCGTACATTCTCCCTTCCGCCGCCAGCGCCAGCAGGTCGGCATCGCGTTCGCGATGGTGTGAATAGACAATCGAGATCAGCTGGCGCATCTGGTACGGTTCCGCCAGCTTTAACAGCTGTACATCTTTTTCATAGACTTTTTTCATCCGCCCCGGCAGCAGCGCAAACCCGACGCCCGCCTGCACCAGGCTAATCATCGAAAAGATGTCATTCACCCGGGTGACGATCGTCGGCTCGAAGCCAGCGATATGAAACGCTTCCCGGAACCCGGCATAGGTGGCGAACCCCTCCGCCAGCGAGACGAATTTCCGGTCGGCGTAATCGCGCAGGTCAGCAAGCTGTGTGCTATCCAGCTGCGCTGTCGCCGGGGCGGCGAGAAAGATATCGTCCTCAAACAGCGGCACCACGTCGAAAGCGGTATTGTTGAACTCCCCTTCATTGGTGGCGATCAGGATAGCGTCGAGGGCGTCGTCTTCCAGCATATCCAGCAGCATCTGGTTAGAGCCCATGGTCAAATCCAGCTCCAGCTCCGGGCGACGCAGCTTCATACCCATGATAATGCGTGGGACGGTTTCCAGGGTCAGGGAATAGAGGGTGCCGATGCGCAGCCGCCCCTGGCCGACGCCGGCGACTTTGCGCGTCGCCTCAAGGCCGCGGCTCATCAGACTCATCACATCCTGACAATATTCCAGCAGCGTCCACGCCGCCTGCAGCGGCAGCAGATTGCGCCCTTTATGGACAAACAGCGGGCAGCCCACCCCCTCTTCCAGGGTATGCAGCGCGCGGTGAACGCTGACGCTGCTAAGCTTCATCGCTTCGGCGGTTCTGGCGATGTTGCCCTTCGCCATAAACATCATAAAGACCGACAGCTTGCGGAAGGTGATCTCCTGGTTGATATCGTCTTGCATAGCCCTTCCACACTCCTGATTTGCTTTTCTTTTTTCAATTCAAATCAGTATATCGTTTATGACGGCAAAGTTGCAGGCAGAGAGCGGCTTAGGCCGGCAAGGAACGCAAAAAAGGGAAGACCGTGGTCTTCCCTTTTGTTCTCTATCGAGTTTGCTTTTACAGCGCCATATCGTGCTGCGGCGAGGCGTCGCGCTGTGGCTCAGCCGGCTTCGCGGTCGCGGTGGGCGCAGCCGCTGGCATCTGGATCACCGGCGGTTTCGTCAGCTGCAGGGTCGCGGCGGTATCATCCCAAACCTGCTGGGTCAGCGCCACGTTACCGTTCAGCTTCTGGCCGTAGCTCGGCACGATCTGGTGGATACGGGTCTGCCACTCCGGCGAGTTAAACTGCGTCGGGAACATCTGCTTGAGCACATTGAGGGTGATCGGCGCGGCGGTGGAAGCCCCTGGCGATGCGCCGAGCAGCGCGGAAATGGTTTTCTGCTGATCGACCACCACTTCGGTGCCCAGTTTCAGCACGCCGCCCTTCTCTGCGTCTTTCTTAATGATCTGCACGCGCTGGCCGGCCTGGATCAGCTTCCAGTCCTCTTTACGCGCGTCCGGGTAGTACTCTTTCAGCGCGGCGAAGCGGTCATCATCGCTGAGCATCACCTGGCTGACGAGATATTTCACCAGGTCGAAGTTATCGAGTCCGACGTGGGTCATCGGCAGCACGTTGTCAGTGGTGGTGGTGCTCAACAGGTCGAAGAAGGAACCGTTTTTCAGGAACTTGGTCGAGAAGGTGGCGAACGGCCCAAACAGCACCACGCGCTTGCCATCCAGGTAGCGGGCGTCAAGGTGCGGTACCGACATCGGCGGCGCGCCGACCGAAGCCTGGCCATACACTTTCTCGAGGTGCTGCGCGGTGACCGCCGGGTTCTCGGTCATCAGGAACGAACCGCCCACCGGGAAGCCAGCATAGTTGTCCGCTTCCGGAATACCGGTTTTCTGCAGCAGCTTCAGCGCGCCGCCGCCGGCGCCGATAAAGACGTATTTCGCGTCAATAGTCTGCGCTTCCCCGCTCTGCACGTTCTTAATGGTCACGTGCCAGGAGTTATCGGCATTGCGTTTGAAATCGGTGACCTCAGAGGAGGTTTGCAGGGTGAAATGGCTGTTTTTCTTCAGGCTGCCGATCAGCTGCCGGGTAATTTCGCCGTAGTTCACGTCGGTACCGACCGGCGTCCAGGTGGCAGCCACTTTTTGCTGCGGATCGCGGCCTTCCATCACCAACGGCGCCCACTGTTTAATTTGCGCGTGATCGGTGGAGAATTTCATTCCCTGGAATAAGGTGGTCTGCTGCAGCGCGTTATAACGCTTTTGCAGATAATCAACATTATCGCCCCAGACGAAACTCATATGCGGCGTGGAATTAATAAAGGAGTGCGGATCGTGCAAAATACCGCGCTTCACCTGTGCCGACCAGAACTGACGGGAGATCATAAACTGTTCGTTAATATCCAGCGCTTTGCTGACGTCAATCGATCCGTCGGCCCGCTCCGGCGTATAGTTCAGCTCCATATTCGCCGAGTGGCCGGTACCGGCGTTATTCCAGCCGTTGGAAGATTCCAGGGCCACGCCGTCCAGTTTCTCCACCATCGTCAGGTCCCAGTCCGGCTGCAGCGCCTGCAGCCAGGTGCCAAGCGAGGCGCTCATGATCCCGCCGCCAATCAGCAGGAAGTCAGTTTTTTTAGAGGTATCCGCTTCAGCATGCGTCGCCGCGCTGACGAACATCGCTAATGCGGTAAAGGAAATAATCGTTTTTTTCATTGCAGGCATAATAGAATTATCACGTAGCACACGGTAATAAGAGGCAGCATATTAACGCACTTTTACTTTATTTTAAAATATCATTTACACTCTCGCATTTTTAATCAAATAATTATTTAACTTAAAAAATCAGAACGACGCAAAAATAAAAGTCGCCGTAAAATTATCGCTGAAAATTCAGCGCGATTGCCGGGGAAAATAGAAAAGAGGGGTTTCTTTAGTTAATAAAGTCCAGACGCGCACACCGTTGGTGCGCGCCTGGCGACAGGCTTAATGGGCGGGAGTGACAGCGCTGCGCTGGGCTTCGCGCAGGGCAAGACGCAGATGATCGTGATGTTTGGTCAGCAGCTCCCGCGCGTGCCAGGCGTCCAGCCCGCTAAGCAGCATCAGGATCGCGGTGCGGCATTGGTGGTGGCAGCTGGTCAGCGCGGCTTTTGCTTCGCTGCGCGTGCAGTCGGTGGCCGCCATGACAATCGCCACCTGCCGCTCCGCCCAGTGCGGAGTGTCAGCCTGCAGATCCACCCGCAGGTTGCTGTACACCCGGCCGTCACGGATAGCGAGGCCCGTCGACACCATGTTAAGGATCTGCCGCTGGGCCAGCCGGGCCTTCGGATTGGTCAAGCCCGCCACCGCTTCCGGCCCGGTCTGCGGAGCAATAACAATATCCGCCAGCTGCGCCGCCTCGCTGGCCGCCTGCTGGGTCACCACCGCGATCGGGGCCCCCAGCGACCAGGCGTGGCGCATCGCCCCCCAGACCCACGGGGTCTTGCCGCTAACGGTCAGCGCCAGCAGCATATCGTGGCTGGAAAAGTCCAGCGACTGCAGCTCGAAGGCGCCAAGATCGTAATTATTCGCTGCCGTCTCCCGCTCGGCCATCGCCGCCGTCTGGCCACCGGCAATCAGCCCCACCAGCGCGTGTTTGCCTTCCGGAGAGTAGTCGCTGACCGCCTGGACTGCCGTGCGGCCTGATTCCCCGGCGCCGATAATGACCAGACGCCCTCCCCGGCTCATTGTCGCGGTGGCGATATCAATCAACCGGGCGATATCCGGCAGACAGGCGCCGACCGCCTCCGATATCTGCTTATCATCCTGATGCAGCATCGCCAGCATGTCGGCGGTGGCGAGGCGATCGATGTGGGTGGTATCCGGGTGACGACGTGCCTGCATTGACGCGGTTAGCGAACTGCTCATAACAACCTCCATTTACGACAGAAAAAGCGCATCTCGGCGAAATCAGCGGCCTGATGCATATCCTTATATTCATCAGGACTATTTAACCTCTGTCGCCACTATAAGGGGAATCTTCCGCGCTTTACCGCCGTCGGGGTCACAGTTTACCGTCCCGATCGCCCGTTCACGGACAATTGCCGATTATCTGAGCAATCCTGTCTCAGGTCTTATCTTCGCCTTCCGCCTGCATGGCCAGCCAGAAGGATTGCTGACAGAGGTTATAAAATTGTTTGCGCATTGGCTTCACCTCCAGGCCGGCGCTGTCGATAACCTGCCAGTCGATCCAGCACTCCGGGCAGGAGGCGGCATCCTGTTGCGGAAGCTCGAGCTCGTAGCGGTGCTGGATCACCACCCCGCTGCGATGCCGCCAGCGCGCGATCTCCCACTCTGCTTCCGCTTCACGGTCCTGTTGACGATGCTGCGCCAGTCGTTCAACGTGCTGTTGCCGGAGGATATCCCGGACCAGAGATGCCAGTTCCATCATGTCTGCCTTAAGCCTGTGGCGAAAAGCGACAGTTTATCGTGGACGGGCCGAGGCTACCGTAGCAAAAGCGGCCTTTTGCTTTGATTACACGGCTTTATGAATGCCGCGCTATCAGCGATAATAATCGTTCACTGAATCTATCCGGGATCGTCATGAAGGCATCAGAGCACCCGCCTCGCGTTCGTCAACGCGCCTTACCGCTAAAGCTGAGCACCGCCGTCTCCTTGATGATTGGCAGCGTGATCGGCGCCGTGCTGCTGCTGGTCTATGCCCTGTGGTATATGCAGATCAGCAATGCCACCCGCGACGGCCTGAAAGAGACCGCGCTGGCGGTGGCGCGTACCATGGCTGATATGCCGCAGGTGAAGCGCGGACTGGCGGCGCCGCCGCAGCAGCAGATTATTCAGCCGCTGGCGCAGGCCATCACCCGGCGCAACGACCTGCTGTACGCTATCGTCACCGATATGCACGGTATTCGCTATTCGCATCCGGACAGCTCAATTATTGGCAAACCCTTCATCGGCCACGATATCCAGCCGACGCTGCAGGGAAAAGAGAACGTGGCCATTAACCACGGGGTGCTGGCCCCGGCGCTGCGGGTGTTTACCCCGGTGTTCAACGACCAGCATCAGCAGATTGGCGTGGTGGTGGTCGGCATTTCGCTGAGTAAAGTGGACGAGCAGATCGCCAACAGCCGCTGGGACGTGCTGCTGACCATCCTGTTCAGCGCGCTGGTCTGCGCCATCGGCACCTGGAGCCTGGTGCGCGGCCTGAAGCGCGTCCTGCTGGGGCTGGAGCCGCACGAAATCTCCACTCAGTTTCAGCAACGTCAGGCCATGCTTCACGCCCTCAAGGAGGGTGTGGTGGCCGTCGATGCCCATGGTGAGGTTAACCTGATCAACCCGGCGGCGCGCGAGATACTCTTTTCCGGGCCGGACAAGACCCTCGCGCATACCCCGCTGCTCGCCGACCTGCAGACGGTTTTGCACAGCGGCGAGCCGATGTACGACCGCGAGCTGGGGTGCAATGGCCTGTTGCTCATCAGCAACACGGTGCCTATCCGCAGCCAGGAGGCGGTGGTCGGCGCCATCTGTACCTTCCGCGATAAGACCGAAGTCAGCCAGCTGCTGCAGCGGCTGGACGGCATGATGAGCTATGTGGATGCCCTGCGCACCACCTCTCATGAGTTCATGAACAAACTGCACGTGATCCTCGGCCTGCTGAATATGAAAAGCTATGGCAAACTCGAGGAGTACGTGCTGCAGACCGCCCACCGCTACCAGGGGGACATCGGCGATATTCAGCACCGCATAAAATCCCCGGTGGTGGCCGGCTTTCTGATAAGTAAAATGCAGCGCGCCACCGAGTGCGGCTTTACCCTTAAGCTGGCGGAAGAGAGCCTGGTGCCGGATTGCCCGAATGAAAAGCAGGTCACCGTGCTGGTGACGGTGCTGGGCAACCTTATCGAGAACGCGCTGGACGCCATGAGCGGTCAGGCGGAGGGCGAAATCGGCCTGCTGCTGCACTATCAGGACGGCTGGCTAAGCGGTGAAGTGAGCGACGACGGGCCGGGGATCCCGGAAAACAACATCGACGCTATCTTTAACAAAGGCTTCTCCACCAAAGGCGAGAATCGCGGCGTCGGGCTGTTTCTCGCCAACCAGCAATTACGCGAGCTGGGCGGCACCCTCGCCGTCGAGTCGGAACCCGGCGTATTTACCCAATTTTTTGTTCATCTCCCCTGGGATAGTAAAAGGAAACGTGCGTGATAAATGTGTTGATTGTTGACGATGATGCCATGGTGGCCGAACTGAATCGCCTGTACGTGGCAAGGGTTCCCGGCTTTCGTTGCAGCGGGAGCGCCTCGACGCTCAGTCAAGCCCGGGAGATGATTAACGATCCGCAGCTGGAGATCGATCTGGTGCTGCTGGATGTCTATATGCAGCAGGACAGCGGGCTCGATCTGCTGCCGACTATCCGTAAATCGGGGCGCGCCATCGATGTCATCATGATCACCTCGGCGGCGGATGCCGCCACGGTGCAGACCGCCATGCATTACGGAGTGGTCGATTACCTGATTAAACCTTTCCAGTTTCCCCGTTTTGAAGAGGCGCTCACCACCTGGCGGGAGAAGCGCAAGCTGATAACCGGTCAACCCTATTACGAGCAGGCCGACGTTGACCGCCTGCTGCACGGCGGCGCGCCGGAGGCCAGCGACGCGCGCAAGCTGCCCAAGGGGCTTACCGCGCAAACCCTGCGCACCCTGTGCCAGTGGATTGACGCCCACCCGGACGTTGAATTCTCTACCGATGAGCTGGCGGCGGCGGTGAATATCTCCCGCGTTTCCTGCCGTAAGTATCTGATCTGGCTGGCGCAGATCAATATTCTCTATACCACTATCCACTACGGCGCCACCGGGCGGCCGGTCTATCGCTACCGCCTGGTGGCCGAACAGTACAGTTTGCTTAAGCAGTACAGTCAGTAACGCGGTAGCCGCTGTCCAGCGACGCAAAGCGCAAGCGCTGCGGCGATGACAGTATAATGTCGCGATTTTTGGTGACGAAAATCGCGTCGATATCCTGCCGTTGACGCAGCGCTGCGCAGCCTTTCTCGACGCCGAGGCCGAACAGCAGCGTGGTCCAGATATCGCCGTCTAAAGAATCGCTGGAAATCACCGTGACGCTGTCGAGTTCGTTGTCCAGCGGGTAACCGCTGCGCGGGTCGAGAATATGGTGCCAGCGCTTGCCGTCCTGCTCGAAATAACGTTCGTAGGTGCCCGAGGTGACTACCGACTGTCCGTTGACCGTCAGGGAGCCGATCAGCGCCTGCGCATCGGCAAACGGTTTTTTCAGGCCAATAGCCCATTCGCCGAGGGTATGCACATTGCCGCCGAGGTTGATCAGCGCCCTTTCCACCTGCTGCTGACGCAGATAATCACGCACCCGGTCAGCGATATAGCCTTTGGCGATCGCCCCAAGATCCAGCTCCATCCCCGGCTGCTGAAGAAACACGCTGCAGGTTGCCTCATCAAGGATCACCTCCTGCGGGCGGGTCAGCGCCAGCCGGGCCCTGATTTCGCCGGCGTCAGGCACGCTGTGTCCCTGAAAGCCAATCCGCCACAGCTTCACCAGCGGCCCAATCGCGAGGTTAAAGGCGCTGTCGCGCACCATGCTGGCGGCTTTGGCGCACTGAATGAGCTGAAAGACCGGGCGGCTGACGGTCACCGGGTGACGTCCGGCGGCGTGGTTGATATCCATCACCTGGGACTCGGCGCGGTTAACGGTAAGCAGATCTTCGTAGCGCTTGATTAACTGAAATACGCGGGAGGCCAGCGCCTCATCATGGGAGCAGAGTTTGAGCAGGATGGGAGAACCCATCAGAACGGCGGAGTAGCTATAGACGCGGTTATCAGACATCGGGCTCTCCTTAGTAGGGGTAAGCCGGGCGGCGACAGCGCCGGCCCGGCATCAACAATGGCGTGTTATCCTCTGGCGCGTTTCGCCGCCTGGTGGCCCGCGAGGGTGCCGAAGATGATGATATCCGCCACCGCGTTACCCCCGATACGGTTGCCGCCGTGGATCCCGCCAACCACCTCACCGGCGGCGTAGGCGCCGCGGATCGGCTGCCGGGCAACGTTCAGCACTTCGCCATCGGTGTTAATGGTCACGCCGCCCATGGTGTGGTGCACCCCCGGGGCGATACGAATGGCGTGGAACGGACCTTCGTTAATCGGCGCGCGCAGCGCGGTGGTCCGGCCAAACTGTTCATCATGCTGTTTTTCCACCGCCCCGTTGTAGCACTCGAGGGTGGCGAGGAAGGCATGGTAATCCATCCCCAGTTTCTCCGCCAGTTCACGCGGCGAGCTGGCGCTGGTGACGAAGCCTTTGGCGATGTACTCATCGGCGGCTTTGTTTTTCGCCCGTACATGTTCGTCAAAGACGATGTACGCATAGTGTTCCGGCAGGGCGATAATCGCCGCGGAGACTTTATCGCGGGTCTCCATTTCGTTGAAGAAGCGGTTACCCTGCTGGTTGACGAGGATCGCCCCACCGCCGCGAATCGACTCGGAAATCAGATAGGAGGTCTGCTGTTCAACGGTCGGGTGAATTTGAATTTCGCCCATATCCACCGTGTCGGCGCCGATACGCTCCAGCAGCGCGATACCGCTCCCGGTGGCCCCTTTGTGGTTGGTGGTGACGAAGCCTTCGAGGTCAGGACGATACTTCACCACCATCGCGCTGTTGGCGCTGAAGCCGCCGGTGGCCACCACAATGCTTTTGCTCTGGACTTCAATGATCTCGTTTTCGTCGTTGATCAGACGCACGCCGCTGACTTCATCGCCGCTCATCAGGATCTCTTCCACCGAGGTATCCAGCAGGACGTCGATGCCGCGTTTGGTGATGTTGCGCACCAGGCCGCTAATCAGATAGCCGCCGACCGCTGACCCGTCGCGCGGACGGTGGGTGCGGTCAATGCTCATCCCGCCGGTGGTGGTGATATCGTTGAGCATAATGCCGCGGTCAGCCAGCCATTCAATGGCTTGCGGGGCATTCTCCACGAAGCGGCGCAGCAGCTGCGGGTTGTTTTTATTGTGCCCGCCTTTCAGGGTTTCCTGATAGAACAGCTCTTTGCTGTCCTGAATGCCTTTCACGCGCTGGAAGCGGGTCTCCGCGGCGTTCATCCCGGCGGAAGCCTTGATGGTATTCCCGCCAATGGTCGGCATTTTCTCGACGATCAGCACGCTGGCGCCTTCGTCGTGAGCCTGAATGGCGGCCGCCAGACCGGCGCCGCCGCTGCCGACCACCACCACATCATAGCTTTTCGGCGCGGCGTCATTGCCGCCCTCTTCCGCCGCCAGCGCTTTGCTCGATTTCAGCATCGCTTTGGCGACCGCTTTTTTCACCGCCTCGCTCTGGCTGGTGGCCCCGGAAATAGCGTCCACGTGCGGGGTATTGGCGGTCAGAATACGTTCGCGGATCTCTTCGAAGCTGGTGGTGAACTCCACGGTCTGCACCGGGCTCGCCGCCAGTTCGATATCGGCGATATGGTCATTTTCGAGGCTGACGTTGATCACCAGCTCATTGGCGTCATCCTGAACGGTTTCAACAAACATCCCCGGCTTAAATTTGGCGTCGCCCATGCTCATGTCGCGGATCATCGCTTCCACCAGCGAGAAGCGCCACAGCGGTTCCGGAATATGCAGCACCTCGCGCTGGGTGCTGTCGATAAACAGCTCCAGCTCTTCACCCGCGGCGATACGAGCCGCCCAGTCCGGATAGGCGATGCAGGCGCGGCCCACGGCGATCAGGTCATAGCCATGATCGAGGCCCAGCTCGGCATCGGCGACGTTAACCACCCCGCCGACGCCCATCACCGGCACCTGAGCCAGAGTGTCAGAGCGCATGGCGCAGTATTTCTCAATCAGCGGCGTTGGGTCGCAGGTATCAACGATAGAGGGACGCAGAGTCGCGCCCACCGAGAAGTGCAGATAATCGACGCCGCGAGCGGCCAGTTTTTCCAGCAGATACATGGTGTCGTCGAAGCGGATCCCCGGGACCTCCATCTCTTCCGGCGAGAAGCGGTAACCGATGATAAAGGCATCGTCAGCGTACTGGCGGGCCATTTTATGGGTGATGTCGAGCACCGCCAGCGGGAAACGAGCGCGATTGTCGCGGCTACCGCCCCACTCGTCGTCGCGCTGGTTGGAGTTCGGCGAATAGAACTGCTGAATGAGATAGGTGTTAGCCCCGTGAATTTCGACCCCGTCGAAACCGGCGAGGATAGCGCGACGGACCCCATCGCCAAACTTGGCGATCATGGCTTCCACTTCGTCTCCGCTCAGCGCCCGCGGCATCGCGGCGCCCTCACGCGGGGCGGCGATAGCGCTCGGCGCCACCGGCTGGCGACCGCCGATCAGCTGCGGGTCGACCATGCGGCCGCCGTGATAGATCTGCAGAATCGCTTTCGAACCTTCCGCTTTAATCGCTTCGGCGATTTTCGCCAGGCCGGCGATTTTTTCATCGTTATCGATACCGATAGCACCCGGGAAGGCCAGGCCGTAGTCATCAATAAAGCAGCACTCGACAATAATGGTGCCGATGCTGCCGGCGCGAGCGCGATAGTATTCCACCAGCTCGCTGGTGACAGTCCCATCGAAATAACCGGTGCAGGTGGTCATCGGCGCCATGAGCAAACGGTTTTTCAGCTCCGTACCATTTGGTAAAGTAAATGGCTGCAGAATTCGTTCGTTACTGGTCATAAGTTACGCTCCAGATTTTAAAATATTAAAAATTCAGAATGGGGTGACGGAATCATTAATGGTTGTGGTTTTTTAATTCCTGTTGTCATGCCAATAATATAACGGGTTTTTTAGTTACTAAATCAATTACGTTAGTTATAAAACTATTTAACCCCAGCAATAACATCGCTACCTCTATTGTATTATTAAAATAATAAATAGCATTTACATAATACAAATGAACGATAACATTTCAGATACTTGCGTTAACATTCACAGAGACCAAACCCGCGCACATTACAGTTATTACTCAGTAACTTATGAAACACATGAAAAAAATTAGCATTAATTGCTTATTTTTGTTTTAACATTTACCGATATTTTCGCCAAAATAACACCTCATCACATAGGGTTATACTGATAATAAAAAAATAGTGAAATCACCTGCTTTTCTTGATCTTGATCAATTGCAACGGCCATTGAAAGCGCAATATATAAATAACCAATAAATTTAATTTAACGCCCATCAAATCGCGTTAAATAATCGCCACGACGATACTCAGAGACGCAAAATAAAAACTAAAGAAACTTTTGTAATTAAAGAAACCACTGAGCACATCGCTGGCGTAAACGTTATTTTCAACAACTTGCAGATACTCATTATGAAAGAGAAAAAGACAACCATACCGCCTGCCGGTGCAGTCAATCCAACGACTGCGAATAAAAAACGTCTCCTGATGATGGCGCTGCCAATTATCGTTGCCGTGCTGTTACTCTTCGTCCCGGTCCCGGACGGCCTACCGCCGTACGCCTGGCACTACTTCGCTATCTTCGTCGGGGTGATCGTCGGGTTGATTTTTGAACCACTGCCTGGCGCCGTTATCGGCATCACCGGCGTGGTGGTCATCGCCCTGTGCAGTCAGTGGCTGCTGTTCAGCCCTGAACAGATGGCCGCACCCGGCTTCAAAATGGCCGGCGCCTCCTTTAAGTGGGCGGTGAGCGGCTTCGGCAACTCCACCGTGTGGCTTATCTTCGGCGCCTTTATGTTCGCCGCCGGCTACGATAAAACCCAGTTCGGCCGCCGCCTGGCGCTGATTCTGGTGAAATATCTCGGCCGTCGCAGCCTGACGCTGGGCTACGCCATCACCTTCGCGGATCTGCTGCTGGCGCCGTTTACGCCGTCGAATACCGCGCGCAGCGGGGGCACCATCTACCCGATTATCGCCAACCTGCCGCCGCTGTACGGTTCAAAACCGAACGATCCGAGCGCGCGTAAAATCGGTTCCTATCTGATGTGGGTAGCGATCACCGCCGCCTGTATCACCAGCTCGATGTTCCTGTCGGCACTGGCGCCGAACCTGCTCGCGCTGGCGCTGGTAAAAAGCATCGTCGGTATCAACATCTCCTGGGGCACGTGGTTCATCGCCTTCCTGCCGCTTGGCGTACTGCTGATCCTGACCATGCCGCTGCTGGCCTACTGGTTCTACCCGCCGGAAGTGAAAGTCAATAACGAAGTGCCGCTGTGGGCCGCTCGTGAACTGGAAAAACTGGGCAAACTGTCGCGCAATGAGATCCTGCTGCTGGTGTTCGTCTGCTTCGCGCTGATGATGTGGATCTTCGCCGCCGACTGGATTGAACCGGCTCTGGCCGCCCTGCTGGTTATCGTGCTGATGCTGTGGACCGGCGTGCTCTCCTGGAGCGATATCACCAACAACAAAGCGGCGTGGAACACCTTTGTCTGGTTCGCCACCCTGGTGGCGCTGGCCGACGGCCTCTCCTCTACCGGCTTTATCGCCTGGCTGGGTAAAGAGGGCGGCGCGCTGATGAGCGGTATCTCTCCGGGAATGGCGACCATCGTCCTGCTGCTGGCGTTCTACCTGCTGCACTATCTGTTTGCCAGCACCACCGCGCACACTACCGCGCTGCTGCCGGCCATGCTGACCATCGCCGCCACCATTCCGGGGATGAATATGGAAGTGTTCGTTCTGCTGATGGTCACCTCGCTGGGCGTGATGGGGATCATCACCCCGTACGGTACCGGCCCAAGCCCGATCTACTACGGCAGCGGCTATCTGCCGACCAAAGATTACTGGCGCCTCGGCACCATCTTTGGCGCCATCTTCCTGGCCGCCCTGTTGCTGATTGGCTATCCGTGGATGTCCATGATGTTCTGATTCATAACCGCCGGGACCACCCCGGCGGTTTTATCTTTATGGAGTAAGTGATTATGTCGACTAAACCGTTTGTTTATCAGGATCCGTTCCCGCTGGCGCACGACGATACCGAATACTATCTGCTCAGCAAAGCGCACGTCTCCGTCGCCGAATTTGACGGCCAGGAAGTGCTGAAGGTGGAACCGCAGGCGCTGACCCTGCTGGCGCAGCAGGCCTTCCACGACGCCGCCTTTATGCTGCGCGTCTCCCATCAGCAGCAGGTCGCGTCGATTCTGCTCGACCCGGAGGCCAGCGATAACGATAAATATGTCGCCCTGCAGTTCCTGCGCAACTCGGAAATCGCCGCCAAAGGCGTCCTGCCCACCTGTCAGGACACCGGCACCGCCATCATCATGGGTAAAAAAGGCCAGCGCGTCTGGACCGGCGGCGGCGACGAAGCCGCCCTGGCGCAGGGCGTGTACAACACCTATACCGAAGATAACCTGCGTTACTCGCAGAACGCCCCGCTGGATATGTATAAAGAGGTCAACACCGGCACCAACCTGCCGGCGCAGATCGATCTCTACAGCGTCGACGGCGACGAATATAAATTCCTGTGTATGGCGAAAGGCGGCGGTTCCGCTAATAAAACCTATCTCTATCAGGAAACCAAAGCGCTGATCACCCCGGCGAAGCTGAAAAACTATCTGGTCGAGAAGATGCGTACCCTCGGTACCGCGGCCTGCCCGCCGTACCATATCGCCTTTGTCATCGGCGGTACCTCGGCGGAAGCGACGCTGAAAACCGTCAAGCTGGCCTCCACCCGTTACTACGACGGTCTGCCAACCGAAGGCAACGAGCACGGTCAGGCGTTCCGCGATGTGCAGCTTGAGCAGGAACTGCTGCAGGAAGCGCAAAACCTCGGCCTCGGCGCGCAGTTCGGCGGCAAATACTTCGCCCACGATATCCGGGTGATCCGCCTGCCGCGCCACGGCGCCTCCTGTCCGATCGGCATGGGCGTCTCCTGCTCCGCCGACCGCAACATCAAAGCCAAAATCAACCGCGACGGTATCTGGATTGAGAAACTGGAGAGCAATCCAGGAAAATATATCCCTGAACATCTGCGTCAGCAGGGCGAAGGCAAGGTGGTCAGCATCAACCTTAATCAGCCGATGAGCGAGATCCTGGCGCAACTGTCCGCCCATCCGGTTTCCACCCGCCTGAGTCTCAACGGTACTATTATCGTCGCTCGCGATATCGCCCACGCCAAGCTGAAAGAGCTTATCGATAATGGCGAGGAACTGCCGCAGTACGTGAAAGATCATCCGATCTACTACGCCGGCCCGGCCAAAACGCCTGCCGGTTACGCCTCCGGCTCCCTCGGCCCGACCACCGCTGGCCGCATGGACTCTTACGTCGATCTGCTGCAGTCCCATGGCGCGAGCATGGTGATGCTGGCGAAAGGCAACCGCAGCCAGCAGGTCACCGACGCCTGCCACAAACACGGCGGCTTTTACCTCGGCAGCATCGGCGGCCCGGCGGCGGTGCTGGCGCAACAGAGCATCAAGAGCCTTGAGTGCGTGGCGTATCCGGAACTGGGGATGGAGGCGATCTGGAAAATCGAAGTGGAAGATTTCCCGGCGTTTATTCTCGTCGATGATAAAGGCAACGATTTCTTCCAGCAGATCCAGAACAAGCAGTGCGCCGGCTGTAAACAGCACGGCTAACGCCCCCCTCTGGCGCTAACAGCAGGCCGTCGCCGTACAGGTGACGGCTTGTTTTATGTCCGCGCCGCGCCAGCTTGAATTCACTTCCTGCCCGGCTATGCTCAACGACAAGTCGTCCCTTGATTGCTGAAAAATAACAATAATTCCCTTTCCCGGGTTGATGCTGACCCTCGGGACGACCGGGACGATGCCCCAGCCGTCGCGCCGCAGGAGGGTAAGAAATAATGGATAACGTAGCGGCATTTCCGCCGGGTGGCGTCTGTTCCTTACCCGGCCGACAACGACTGCCGGGCAATCCGACCTGGACGACGACTCAACCCTGCGCGGCGTCAATGTCGTCAAACACCTGCTGCGCCAGATGCATCGTGGCATTGGCCGCCGGCAGTCCGCAGTACAGCGCAGAGTGCATGATCAACTCTTTCAGCTCATCACGGGTCACCCCGTTGTTAAACGACGCGCGCAGATGCATCTTCAGCTCCGCCTCGCGATTGAGAGCAATCAGCATGGCAATGGTGATCATACTGCGGGTGTGGTGGTCGAGCCCCGGACGGGTCCAGGTCTCACCCCAGGCGTAGCGGGTGATAAAGTCCTGAAACTCTTCGTTCAACGGCGTCAGATGCTGCAGCGTACGGTCGACGTGGGCGTCGCCCAGTACTTTGCGCCGCACCGCCAACCCGTCCTGATAGCGCTGTTTATCCTCCATGGCGTTCTCCCTGGAAAAAGCTCAGCAGCGCTGAAGTAAAGCTTTTCGCCGCCTCAATGTTTGACAGATGCGATGCCGGCAGAACTACCACCTGGGAGGCGGGGATCTGCTGCTGCAGGAAATTAGCGTCACCGACCGTGGTGACAGGGTCACTTTCCCCGGCAATGATTAACGTCGGCAGCGGGATCTGCCCTACTTCGCCCCGCAGGTCGGCGGCGGCCAGCGCCTCACAGCAGGCGGCATAGCCTTCGGCGTCGGTATGGGTCAGCTGGTGACACAGGGCCTCCACCACCTCCGGCGCCTTCTGGCGAAACGCGTGGGTGAACCAGCGATCTGCCGCCCCGGCGGCCACCACCGCCATTCCCTCCTGGCGTACCGCCCGCGCCCGCGACAGCCAGCTGGCCTGATCGCCGATGCGCGCCGCGGTGTTCGCGACGGCCAGACCATAAAAACGCTCTGGCGCAAAGCGGCCCAGCCACAGACCGGTCAGACCGCCCATCGAGATCCCGCAGAACCAGGCGCGGTCGATATTCAGATGATCGAGCAGCGCAATCACATCTTCCCCCAGCTGGGCGAGGGTCACTTTGCCATTTTTCGTCGTTTTACCGTGGCCGTGGGTGTCGTAGCGCAGCACCCGGAAATGGGCGGTTAACGCCTCTATCTGCGGCTGCCACATCGCCCGGGTGGTACCCAGCGAGTTGGAGAGAACGATAACCGGCGCACCTTCCGGTCCGTCGAGTTGATAATCAAGATTCATCATGTTGCTCCTGATAACGCGCCAGCACCTGGCGCACAAAGCGTTCGGCGCTGCCGGTCGCCGTTGCCGGGTCCAGCAGCGTGGTTAAGCGTTCGCGGGAGAGATACTGACTAACCTGCGGGTCTGCCGCGAGCAGATCGACCAGCGGGCGGTGGCGGTCCAGCGCCTGACGGCACAGCACCTCAATATGATGGTGCGCCTCAGCTTTGCCGATGCATTCCGCCAGCGCCAGGGTCACCGCCTCAGCCATGATCAGCCCGTGGGTGATATCGAGGTCGGCGCGCATCTTTTGCGGGAAGACCTGCATGTCGCGCACCAGCGCCTCGCTTTGCGCCAGCGCCCCGCCCACCAGGGTAATCAGCTCCGGCAGGGTCTCCCACTCCGCCTGCCAGCCGCCCAGCGCCCGCTCGTGCTGCTGAATCTGGCAGGCGTAGAGGGTGGCCATCAGACCCGGGGTGCGCTGGGCGGCGGTCAGGATCGCCGCGCAAGCCACCGGATTGCGCTTATGCGGCATCGTCGACGAGCCGCCGCGCCCTTCCGCTACCGGCTCGCCCACCTCCGCCACTTCGGTCTGCATCAGCAGGGAGAAGTCATTAGCGAATTTCCCCAGGGTGCCGCAGACGCCAGCGAACCAGGCGCCTGCCTCCAGCAGCCGATCGCGCTGGCTGTGCCACGGGGTATCCGGCAGCGACAGACCGAGGTTCTGCGCCAGCGCCTGGCCAACCGCCGGTCCTTGCGCTTTCAGCGCGTCCAGGGTCCCCGCGGCGCCGCCGAACTGCAGCACCAGCAGACGCGGACGCATCTCCCGCAGCCGCTGCTGCCAGCGCAGCAGCGCGTCGAGAGTGCCCGCCAGCTTCAGACCAAAGGTCACCGGCAGCGCATGCTGCATCCAGGTCCGGCCCGGCATCACGCTGTGGCAATGACGGTCGGCCTGCCCGGCGAGGGCCGCCAACAGTCGCTCAAGCAGTTGCTCGGCGGCATCCAGCGCCCCGCGCAGCTGGAGCACCAGCCCGGTGTCGATAGCATCCTGACTGGTGGCGCCCCAGTGAACGTAGCGCGCGGCGTTTGGATCCCGCGCTTTTACCTGGGCCGTCAGCTGTTTCACCAGCGGGATCGCCAGATTACCCGCCCCCACAGCCGCCTCGCCCAGGGCGGTAAAATCGATCGCCTCGTGGCGGCAGGCCGCGACAATCGGCCCGACCGCCGCCGCCGGCACCATCCCGCAGGCGGCCTGCGCCTGGGCCAGCGCCGCTTCAAAATCCAGCATGCCCTGCACCCGCTGCGCGTCGCTGAACCAGTCGGTGAGCGGACTGCTGCGCAGCATCGGGGTCAACAAACTCATTCTGGCTCCTTAAACACGTTCAATAATCAGGGCGATCCCCTGCCCGACGCCGATGCACATGGTGCACAGCGCGTAGCGGCCGCCGGTCCGTTTCAGCTGGTAAGCTGCGGTCATCGCCAGGCGGCCGCCGGAGGCGCCGAGCGGATGCCCCAGGGCGATCGCCCCGCCGTTGGGGTTCACATGGACGGCATCGTCCGGTAAGCCCAAATCGCGGGTCACCGCCAGCGCCTGGGCGGCGAAGGCTTCATTCAGCTCGATCACATCCATCTGGGCTAACGTCAGACCGGTCTGCGCCAGCACCTTCCGCACCGCCGGCGCCGGGCCAAAGCCCATAATGCGCGGCGCCACCCCCGCCGTCGCCACGCCGACCACCCGGGCCAGCGGCTGAAGATCGTTGGCCGCCAGCGCGGTTTCGCTGGCCAGCAGCAGCGCGCAGGCGCCATCGTTAACGCCTGAGGCGTTGCCGGCGGTGACACTGCCGTCGGCGCGCACCACGCCGCGCAGTTTCGCCAGCGCCTCCAGCGAGGTGCTGCGCGGGTGTTCATCGCGGCTAAACCGCAGCGGCTCGCCTTTACGCTGCGGCACCTGGACGGCGATCAGCTCATCGGCAAAACGCCCAGCCTCCTGGGCCGCGGCGGTGCGCAGTTGACTGCGTAAGGCGAACGCATCCTGATCGGCGCGGGAAATGGCAAACTCATCGGCGACATTTTCCGCCGTCTCCGGCATGGAATGCACGCCGTACAGGGCTTTCATCTGCGGGTTAATAAAGCGCCAGCCGATGGTGGTATCCTCCATCTGCATGCTGCGGCTAAAGGCGCTCTCCGCTTTACCCATCACAAACGGCGCCCGGGACATACTCTCCACGCCGCCGGCGATCATCAGCTGCGTCTCCCCGCTTTTAATCGCCCGCGCCGCGACGCCGATCGCATCGAGGCTGGAGCCGCACAGGCGGTTGATGGTGCTGCCGGGCACGCTCTCCGGCAACCCGGCCAACAGCAGCGCCATCCGCGCCACGTTGCGGTTGTCTTCCCCGGCCTGGTTGGCGCAGCCAAAGATCACATCGTCAATGCGCGAAGGATCCAGTCCCGGGTTACGCTCCAGCAGCGCTTTCAGCGGCAGCGCCGCCAGGTCGTCAGCGCGCATCGTCGCCAGGGTACCACCAAAACGGCCAAAGGGTGTACGCACCGCATCACAGATAAATGCCTGATTCATCATAGGTTCCTTACGCGCTTTCCGCCAGTTGTTCAAAGGTCAGCGTCACCGGAGTGATGCGCTGCAGCTCTTCAAAAGAGAGACCGTTAAAGATTTCCCGCACCACCGGGCCGCGGTCGGTAATGTCGATCACCGCCAGGTCGGTATAGATCCGGCTCACGCAGCCGACGCCGGTCAGCGGGTAGCTGCACTGTTCCACCAGCTTGCACTCGCCGTCGCGGGTTAGATGGTCCATCATCACAAACACCTGGCGAGCGCCGATGGCCAGATCCATCGCCCCGCCGACCGCCGGGATGGCGTCCGGCGCGCCGGTGCTCCAGTTGGCGAGATCGCCGCTGGCGGAGACCTGATAGGCCCCCAGCACGCAGATATCGAGATGGCCGCCGCGCATCATGGCGAAGGAGTCGCCATGGTGGAAATAGCAGCCGCCCTGCAGGAGGGTAACGTACTCTTTACCGGCATTGATCAGCTCGGGATCTTCTTCTCCGGGCTGCGGCTTCGGCCCCATGCCCAGCAGGCCGTTCTCGCTGTGCAGGAACACCTCTTTGTCGGCAGGCAGGTAGTTGGCAATCCGGGTCGGCAGGCCAATGCCGAGGTTAACGTAAGCGCCTTCGGGGATATCGCGGGCCACGCGCTGGGCCATTTCGTCACGGGTCAGTTTTTGCATCTCGGGCTCCTCAGGCGCGTTGTGCGGCAGTCAGGTTTTCCAGCGAGAACACGCGCTGGACGAAAATGCCGGGGGTGATGATGTGTTCCGGGTCGAGGTCGCCCAGCGACACCAGCTGCGAGACTTCAACGATGGTGGTTTTCGCCGCCGTCGCCATAATCGGGCCAAAGTTGCGCGCTGCCTTGCGATACACCAGGTTGCCCCAGCGGTCGCCCTGGTGGGCTTTAATCAGCGCGAAATCGGCTTTGATCGGATACTCCAGCACATAGTGGCGGCCGTCGATTTCCCGTGTCTCCTTGCCTTCCGCCAGCGGCGTGCCGTAGCCGGTGGGGGTAAACACCGCGCCCAGCCCGGCGCCGGCGGCCTGGATCCGCGCCGCGAGGTTGCCCTGCGGCACCAGCTCCAGCTCCACTTTGCCGCGGCGATAGAGGTCATCGAAAATCTGGGAATCGACCTGGCGCGGGAAGGAGCAGATCATTTTGCGCACCCGGCCAGCCTTAAGCAGCGCCGCGAGCCCCACTTCGCCGTTGCCGGCGTTGTTGTTAATGATGGTCAGGTCGCGGGCGCCCTGGTCAATCAGGGCGTCAATCAGAAAGGTCGGCTGGCCGGCGGGACCAAAGCCGCCGATCATAATAGTCGCCCCGTCGTGGATCCCGGCGATGGCCTCGCTCAGCGTCGATACGCTTTTATCAATCATCAGGTCGCTCCATTGATGTGCGGTAATCGCACTTTTATTCGTTGTTCGCACAAAATGTGACCCGCTTAACGATGTCGGTCAAGGGCGATAATCGAAATATGGTGCGATAATCGAACATCGGTTATCTTTAGCGAAAGAATGTGATCGATGGCAAATATGGGGAACAGAAATGGACAAGCATCCAGACGATTTACTGACCGGCGACGGCGATCCGTTTAAGGGCGATCCTAACTTCATGGCCTCGCTGGCGCGCGGCCTGGAGGTGATTCAGGCATTCACGCCGCAGCGGCCCCTGCTGTCTATCTCACAGATCAGTCAAAAGACCGGCATTCCGCGCGCAGCGGTGCGCCGCTGCCTGTATACCCTGAGCAAGCTGGGGTTCGTTTATGCCGAAGACGGTAAGCATTTTCAGCTGCGGCCGCGGATCCTGGCCCTGGGGCACGCCTGGCTGGCCTCAACGCCGCTGGCGCGTTCGGCGCAGCCGGTGCTGCGGCATCTGAGCGAAATGCTCAATGAATCCTGCTCCATCGCCACCCTCGACGGGGACGATATCCTGTATATCGCCCGCGCTTCCAGCTCGCGGATCATGACCATCGACCTCGATATCGGCAGCCGCCTTCCGGCGTGGGCGACCTCGATGGGTCGGGTGCTGCTCAGCCATCAGCCGGAGGAGAAGCTCAACGACATGCTGGCCCGGGTAACCATGATCCGCTATACCCCGCAGACGGTGGATTCGGTGGCGAAGCTGCGCGCCGAGCTGAAACGGGTGCATCAGCAGGGGTATGCCCTCAATGATCAGGAGCTGGAGATGGGCCTGCGCTCCCTCGCGGTACCGCTGTTTAACGCCCAGGGGCAGGCGCAGGCGGCGCTGAACGTCGGGGTGCATGCGGGCCAGATGTCGGCCCGCGAGATGATCGACCGCGTGCTGCCGGAGCTGCAAAAAGCCGCTCGCGAGCTGACGCTGCTGCTGCGCTAGCGGCTGCGCTTGGCGTGCCGCTCCCAGGTCTCCTGCTTCGCTTCGGCCGATTTACGCAGCGCGACATAGCAGGCGCCGCTACCGCCATGATGTGGTAGCGCGGCGCAGAAGGCCTGCACCTCCGGCAGCTCTTCCAGCCAGCGCGCCAGATAGCTGCGGATGATATTGGCATGGGACTGGTCGTCGCGGCCTTTGCCGTGAACGATCAGCACATTGCGTAACCCCTCTTTCTGCGCCTGCACCATAAAGGCGAAGAGCATCTGCCGGCACTGTTCCACCGGCTGGCGCAGCAGGGAGAGGCTCGCCTGCTGGCTGTATTTCCCCCGCCGTAGCTTATCCAGCACACCGCTCTGCAGCCCTTCGCGCTTAAACTCCAGCGGCGTGGCGAGCGGTACGATATCGAGATAGCCGGTAGTGAGAAAATTATCCAGTTGCAGGGTGTCGACGCGCTGCGGGGCGCGACTGTTCCGCCCGGGATGCCAGTGCACGTCATTGTTACGTTTCAGGGGCTGGACATCTTCCATGGCGTCAAGAAACAGGGATTTGTCATCAAGGTTCATGGGCTCTCCTCCAGCGGCTGTCGCCAGCTACTATAGCCGCCTCGCGCTCCCCCCTCAACGCGTTTAGCCCCGTCTGCTGGCAAAGTGAGCGCGACGGGCGGTTAAGGAAACAATTGTCGACTCTGGCGGCGAAACAGGGTGATTAATGACGCCGTTAGCGGCGTCTGCCGGGTGTCGCGCCGCTGGATCAGAAAATAGGCCGCCGTCGGCAACGCTTCGCGGACGGGGATCATCATCAGCTTGTCCGCCATCATCGGATCGTTGCCGAGCTCCACCGGCAGGATACTGAGAAAATCGCTTTTCACCACCAGGCTGATGCACGACGAGAAGGTCTCGCACACAATATCCACCTTTGGCGCCAGTCCGGCCTGATTAAACCGGTCCTGCAGCTGTTTAAAGTAGCTGCCGCGCGGCGTCGGCATGGTCCAGTGGTGATCCATCAGCTCCACCAGCGAGGTGGCCTGCGCCGCCGGATGCCCCGCGCGGGCGAAGACCGCGAACGGTTTCTCAAACAGTTTTTCAAAGCTGAACTCATGGTCGTACGGCCCGGGATAGTAGGTGTTGATGGTGAAATCCAGCTCCCCCTGGCGCAGCTCATTGATCATCGCCAGCAGCTGGCCCTCCATGATCCGCACCTTCACCTGCGGATGCTGCTGATGAAAGCGGCAGATCACCGACGGCATCAGCGACCGGGCGACGCTGGCGCCAAGGCCAATATTGATCTGCCCGGCCTGCTCTCCCTGGCGCTGCAGCAGTTCATCCTGCGCCGCCCGCAGCTCCTCGAGGATCAGGCTCGCATGTTGATAAAAACTTTCGCCATCGTCAGTCAGCGCCACCCCCTGGCGGCGGCGGACGAACAGCTGAGCGGAAAGCCCCTCCTCCAGCTCTTTAATCGCTTTGGTCAGGGCCGGCTGCGAGACCGCCAGCGAGCGGCTGGCGCCGCGAATACTCCCTTCCCGGGCCACCTCGACGAAGGCGCGAATTTGATGAAATTTAATCTGAAATGCCATGCTTTTGGTGATAACCGTTGTTTATCAGACGGAAGAAAATGACATCTACTGTAATCCATCAGGCTGTGGCAGGTTAAGAGCGTTAAGGCCTGTAGCGCGTCAGTGATAAACAAAAGCTATCACATCGTGAACGCCGTCACATTTTTTACTTATGACAGGATAAGCTATGCCGCAACTTGATGAATACCTGCGCCAGCTGGCGCCAGCCATGACCCAATGGCGCCGCGATTTTCACCTGCACGCTGAATCCGGCTGGCTGGAGTTTCGCACCGCCAGCAAGGTGGCGGAGATCCTCGACGGGCTCGGCTACCAGCTGGCGCTGGGGCGTGACGTCATCGATGCCGACAGCCGGATGGGGCTGCCGGATGAGGAGACCCTGACCCAGGCTTTCGAGCGCGCCCGCGAGCAAGGGGCGCCGGAACGCTGGTTGCCGGTGTTTGAAGGCGGGTTCGCCGGCGTGGTGGCGACGCTCGACACCGGACGTCCCGGCCCAACCCTGGCCTTTCGCGTCGACATGGACGCCCTCGACCTCAATGAGCAGCACGATGACAGCCACCGCCCCCATCGCGACCATTTCGCCTCCTGCAACGCCGGCATGATGCACGCCTGCGGCCACGATGGACATACCGCCATCGGGCTGGGTCTGGCGCATGTGCTCAAGCATTATGCCGCCCAGCTCAACGGGGTCATTAAACTGATTTTCCAGCCTGCTGAAGAGGGTACCCGCGGCGCCCGCGCGATGGTGGCCGCCGGCGTGGTGGACGAGGTGGACTATTTCACCGCCATCCATATCGGCACCGGCGTTCCGGTCGGCACCGTGGTGTGCGGGGGGGACAACTTTATGGCCACCACCAAATTCGATGTGCAGTTTAGCGGCGTGGCCGCCCATGCCGGCGGTAAGCCTGAAGATGGGCGCAACGCGCTGCTCGCCGCCGCCCAGGCCGCCCTTGCTCTGCACGCCATCCCACCGCACAGCGCCGGCGCGTCGCGGGTCAACGTTGGGGTGATGCAGGCTGGCACCGGACGCAACGTGGTGCCCTCTTCGGCCCTGTTAAAAGTGGAAACCCGCGGCGAAAGCGAAGCCATCAATCAGTATGTTTTTGACCGGGCGCAGCACGTCATCGCCGGGGCCGCGGCGATGCATCAAGCCGGGTACGAGTTACGCATGATGGGCGCGGCCACCGCCAGCGCCCCGTCGCCGGCGTGGGTGGCGTACCTGCGCGAACAGGCCGCCCTTGTGCCCGGCGTGCAGCAGGCGGTGGATCGCATCGCCGCCCCGGCGGGATCGGAAGACGCCACCCTGATGATGGCCCGGGTCCAGGCGCGCGGCGGCCTCGCCTCGTACATGATATTCGGCACCGAACTGAGCGCCGGTCACCACAACGAGAAGTTTGACTTCGACGAGAGCATAATGACGGTCGCGGTCGACACCCTGGCGCGCGTCGCGCTTAACTTTCCCTGGCAGCGGGGGGTGTGATGGAACCCATCTTTCAGTTTGTGGACGAGGTGATTGAGGCAAGCCGCGAGAGGTATTGCGCTATCGCCGATGATATCTGGGATCACCCGGAGACGCGCTTTGAGGAGTTCTGGTCCGCCCGCCGGCTGGCGGACGCCCTGGAAGCGGAAGGTTTTCAGCTTACCCGGGATGCCGGCGGGATCCCCAATGCTTTTATCGCCAGCGTTGGCGAGGGCCAACCGGTTATTGCCCTGCTGGGCGAGTTTGACGCCCTGGCGGGTCTTAGCCAGCAGGCCCACTGCGCGGAGCCGACATCGTCGACGCCGGGGGGCAACGGTCACGGCTGCGGGCACAATCTGCTCGGGACGGCGGCTTTCGCCGCGGCGGTCGCCGCTAAAAAATGGCTGCAGCAGCACGGCGGCGCAGGCACCCTGCGCTTCTACGGTTGCCCGGGGGAAGAAGGCGGCTCGGGCAAAACCTTTATGGTGCGCGAAGGGCTGTTTGATGACGTCGATGCGGCCCTCACCTGGCATCCAGAGGCCTGGGCCGGGATGTTCAGCACCCGCACCCTCGCCAACATTCAGGCGGCGTGGCGCTTTACCGGCACCGCCGCCCACGCCGCCAATTCGCCGCACCTGGGGCGAAGCGCCCTGGACGCGGTCACCCTGATGACCACCGGCAGCAACTTCCTGAATGAACATATTATCGAGAAGGCGCGGGTTCATTACGCCATTACCGATACCGGCGGCGTCTCGCCCAACGTCGTCCAGGCCCAGGCGGAAGTGCTGTATCTGATCCGCGCGCCGGAGATGGCCGACGTGGAACAGATTTTCGCCCGCATTGAGAAGATTGCCCAGGGGGCCGCGCTGATGACCGAGACCCACGTCAGCTGCCGCTTTGAAAAAGCCTGCTCGGGCTATCTGCCCAACCGCACGCTCGAAGCGGCGATGTACCAGGCGGTATGCCATTACGGCACGCCGGCATGGAGCGACGACGAGCGCGCCTTTGCCGCAGCGATCCGCGCCACGCTCAGCGACAACGATATCAACAACAGCCTGAACAATATCGCCGGCACCGGCGGCGAGGCGGGGAAAACCTTCGCTCGTCGCCACCGCGACACGCTGCTGATTGATGAGGTGGCGCCGTGGGCGGCTACGGATACGCTCCTCGCCGGCTCCACCGACGTCGGCGACGTCAGCTGGAAAGCGCCGGTGGCCCAGTGCTTCAGCCCCTGCTTCGCGGTGGGTACCCCGCTGCACAGCTGGCAGCTGGTGAGCCAGGGACGCACCGCCATCGCCCATAAAGGGATGCTGCTGGCGGGGAAAGTCCTCGCGGCGACGGCGATCCGCTTATTCAGCGACCGCGCGCTGCTGGAGGCCAGCCAGCGAGAGCTCAGGCAAGCGCTGGCCGAACATCCCTACCGCTGCCCGATCCCGGCGGAGGTGAGACCGTCGGTTTTACGCTAACCATACAGACCAGACCGCTCCTGACAGACGCTGACCGGCATCGCGGCACGCACCGACCATAATAACCGCCGGCAGTACGGGAGCAGGCCTGCCTAACACAACAACGACAACAGAGGAACGCCCATGAGTATGTCATCCATACCGTCGCCTTCCCCCGCCGGAAAGCGCTATGGCTGGGTAGAGAAGATCGGTAATAAGGTCCCACACCCGTTTTTGCTGTTTATCTATCTTATCGTGGCGCTGATCGCCGCCACGGCGATACTCTCCGCCTTCAACGTCGGGGTCCAAAATCCTGCGGACGGGTCGCGGGTGGTGGTCAAAAACCTGCTCAGCGTGGAAGGGTTGCACTGGTTTCTACCGAACGTGATTAAAAACTTCAGCGGATTCGCGCCGCTGGGGGCGATCCTCGCCCTGGTGCTGGGCGCCGGCTTTGCCGAGCGGGTGGGCCTGTTGCCCGCGCTGATGGTGAAGATGGCCTCCCACGTTAGCGCCCGTTATGCCAGCTATATGGTGCTGTTTATCGCCTTTTTCAGCCATATCTCTTCCGACGCCGCGCTGGTGATCATGCCGCCGCTGGGGGCGCTGATGTTTCTCGCCGTCGGTCGGCATCCGGTCGCCGGCCTGCTGGCGGCCATTGCCGGCGTGGGCTGCGGATTTACCGCCAATTTACTGATCGTCACCACCGACGTGCTGCTCTCCGGGATCAGCACCGAGGCGGCCAAATCCATCGATGCCTCTCTGCACGTCAGCGTGATCGACAACTGGTACTTTATGGCGACCTCGGTGATCCTCCTGACCCTCGTCGGCGGTTTGATCACTGACAAGCTGGTGGAGCCGCGGCTGGGCCAATGGCAAGGCAGTCGTGATGACAAGCTGCAGACGCTGACCGCCGAGGAGCGTTTCGGCCTGCGCATCGCCGGCGTGGCGACGCTGGCGTTCGTGGCGGTCATCGCCCTGATGGTGGTTCCCGAAAACGGTATTCTTCGCGACCCGGTTCAACACACGGTCATGCCCTCGCCGTTTATCAAAGGCATCGTGCCGCTGATCATCTTTTTCTTCTTTGTCGTGTCGCTGGCTTACGGCATCGCCACCGGCAAAATTCGCCGCCAGGCCGATCTGCCGCAGCTGATGATTGAGCCGATGAAAGAGATGGCCGGATTTATCGTGATGGTCTTCCCGCTGGCGCAGTTCGTGGCGATGTTCAACTGGAGCAATATGGGTAGGTTTATGGCCGTTGGCCTGACGGACCTGCTGGAGAGCGCCGGCATGAACGGCGTCCCGGCGTTTGTCGGTCTGGCGCTGCTGTCGGCTTTTCTGTGTATGTTTATCGCCAGCGGCTCGGCCATCTGGTCGATTCTGGCGCCGATCTTCGTGCCGATGTTTATGCTGCTGGGCTTCCACCCGGCGTTTGCGCAGATCCTGTTTCGCATCGCCGATTCATCGGTGCTGCCGCTGGCGCCGGTTTCACCGTTTGTGCCGCTGTTTCTCGGTTTTTTACAGCGCTACCGACCGGACGCCCGCCTCGGGACATACTATTCGCTGGTGCTCCCTTACCCGCTGATTTTTCTCGCCGTCTGGCTGCTGTTGCTGGTGGGCTGGTATCTGGCAGGACTGCCCATCGGCCCTGGCATCTATCCGCGGCTTCCTTAAGCCGTTGAAGCGCCAGGGACGGCGGCTTACGCTTAACGCGGCACCTTCACTTTGACCTTGCGGGGGAGATCCGCGGCTCCGGCGAAGATGCCGAAAAGCGCGCGATACCCGCGTTCGAGCAACAGCGTGAGGCCATGGATAACCAGGCCGCTGAAGATCAATACGATTACGCCAGTCAGTATATATTGCATAGCCCCACCTCTGAGTTATTAACCGCGCCGCGCCGACGGCACCTTCCCGGGCGCGCAAAGCTGCGCGGAGGACCGGCGTCGTCAGCTTAAAAGTAGCAAAAACCATGCCCGATAACCCGCCAGGATCGATCCAAAAATAAATCAACGTAACGGCCGCTGGCTGCCGGTCGATGATGCGGGTTTATCTTTTGGGAGTATAGTTGACCGCCGCCGGCGCGTGGTATCGTGTGGCCCTCGTGTACGATGGTGGATGACCGAAACGATGTTGACCTTGCTGCAGGATAAAATGGATACCCCGCTGGGGGCGCTGTGGGTGCTCTGCGACGAACAGTTTAATTTGCGCGCCGTCGAGTGGGACGAGCACCGCGATCGGATGGAAACCCTGCTCGATGTACACTATCGCCGGGAAGGCTATCAGCGCGTCGACTGCCGCAATCCAGGCGGTCTCAGCAGTAAGCTGAACGACTATTTTGCCGGCGATCTGGCCGTCATCGAGACCCTGCCTACCGCCACCGCCGGCACCCCTTTCCAGCGCCAGGTCTGGCGGGCGTTACGCGAGATCCCCTGCGGCCAGGTGATGCACTACGGTCAGCTGGCCGAGGCGCTCGGTCGTCCCGGCGCGGCGCGCGCCGTGGGGGCCGCCAATGGCGCCAACCCGGTGAGTATTGTGGTGCCCTGCCATCGGGTCATCGGGCGTAACGGCACGATGACCGGCTATGCCGGCGGCGTGCAGCGTAAAGAGTGGCTTCTGCGCCACGAGGGCTATCTGTTGCTTTAACTGAAAATGCGTTTTCGGAATTTTCAGGTAATTTTACAATCCAATGTGGCTGAATAATCTTTTTTTAATCAAGCAGATATCAGCCTGTGTTGATTTACCCTGCTGATATTACGTGTTTCAGAGCCTGAAGACTTACCTGCTCATCAAAAAGATGTTAAAATTGACCAATATCAATTAAGGCCTGAGCAGACATATGATCCCTGAGAAGCGAATTATTCGACGCATTCAGTCTGGCGGTTGTGCTATCCATTGTCAGGATTGCAGTATCAGCCAGCTCTGCATCCCCTTTACTCTGAACGAGCATGAGCTTGATCAGCTGGATAATATTATCGAGCGGAAAAAGCCCATCCAGAAAGGTCAAACCTTGTTCAAAGCGGGCGATGAGCTGAAATCGTTGTACGCCATTCGCTCCGGGACCATCAAAAGCTACACCATCACCGAGCAAGGCGATGAGCAGATTACCGGCTTCCATCTGGCGGGCGATCTGGTGGGCTTCGACGCCATCGGCACCGGCCTGCACCCGAGCTTCGCCCAGGCGCTGGAAACCTCGATGGTGTGCGAGATCCCCTTTGAAACCCTCGACGATCTTTCCGGAAAAATGCCGAATCTGCGTCAGCAGATGATGCGCCTGATGAGCGGTGAGATCAAAGGCGACCAGGATATGATCCTGCTGCTTTCCAAAAAGAACGCCGAAGAGCGCCTGGCCGCGTTTATCTATAACCTGTCACGCCGTTTCGCGCAGCGCGGTTTCTCTCCCCGCGAGTTCCGACTGACCATGACCCGCGGCGACATTGGCAACTATCTCGGCCTCACCGTCGAAACCATCAGCCGTCTGCTGGGGCGTTTCCAGAAGAGCGGCATGCTGGCGGTGAAAGGCAAATACATCACCATTGAAAACGGCGACCTGCTGGCCCAGCTGGCCGGTCAAGCGCGCAACGTCGCTTAATCTCCGCGCTACACCTGGTCAGGATCGGCATTTTTTTCAGATTTGTTGATCTGACCAGGCTCCTCCCCTGTTTCAATTCATCCATATAGGTTATCTTTTTAATAACTGACGGTAGCTGCAGTTGTAAGGAGACCCTGTATGGCGAAGTATCAGAGCATGCTGGTAGTAATAGATCCTAACCAGGACGACCAGCCGGCGCTAAGGCGAGCGGTGTACCTGCACCAACGGATTGGTGGACGCATCAAAGCCTTTTTGCCGATCTATGATTTTTCTTATGAAATGACCACCCTGCTGTCGCCGGACGAACGGACGGCGATGCGTCAGGGCGTCATTGCCCAACGAACGGCCTGGATCCGCGAGCAGGCGAAATTCTATCTTGAATCCGGTGTGCCGATTGACGTGAAAGTGGTGTGGCACAACCGCCCCTTCGAAGCCATTATTCAGGAAGTGATCAGTGAGAAACACGACCTGCTGCTGAAGATGGCCCACCAGCACGACAAGCTGGAAGCGGTGATCTTCACCCCGACCGACTGGCATCTGCTGCGTAAGTGCCCCTGCCCGGTCTGGATGGTGAAAGATCAGCCGTGGCCGGAAGGCGGTAAAGCGCTGGTCGCCGTCAATCTGGCCAGTGAAGAGAATTATCACAACACCCTCAACGAGAAGCTGGTTCGCGAGACGCTGTCGCTGGCGGATGAAGTCAACCACACAGAAGTACACCTTATCGGCGCCTATCCGGTCACCCCGATCAATATCGCGATTGAGCTGCCGGATTTCGATCCCAGCGTCTACAACGACGCCATTCGCGGTCAGCATCTGCTGGCGATGAAAGCGCTGCGGCAAAAGTTTGGCATTGACGAGAAATTCACCCATGTGGAAAAAGGGTTGCCTGAGGAGGTGATCCCGGATCTCGCCGAGCATCTGCAGGCGGGGATCGTGGTGCTGGGTACGGTCGGACGCACCGGCCTCTCCGCGGCGTTCCTTGGCAATACCGCGGAGCAGGTCGTCGACCACCTGCGCTGCGATCTGCTGGTGCTTAAACCAGAGGCCTATCAGACGCCGGTGGAACTGGACGACGACGACGACGATTAACCTTCCCTCCCGGAACGTTCACCTTCCCCCGCCTCGCGGGGGATTTTTTTGCCCGCGTTCCCTCAGGCACAAAAAAGGGCCGCTTGCGGCCCCGTCATTGCATGGCGATCATGAACGACTCAGTGGATACCCAGACGCCAGGCCAGATCGATCTCTTCTTTCAGCTCCAGCGAGGAGAGCGCCATCAGGTCAGCAAATTCCAGCTCCAGCAGTTTAAGTTTTTTCAGATACTGCGCTGGGGTCATGACGGTAGTGTCGCGGCGTAAGAATTCGATGGCCATCTGCGTTGGGGTTAACTCGGTATCCATAATATCCTCTGTCTGATGTAAGAACCGGAACATTATATCACCTCTCGCCGCTTATTTTATGAACAATTCCTGGCATCCTTCTACATATAAAAAAGCCGTCTCACAGGAGACGGCTTATAAACAAACGTTGTAAAACAATAATGTTACATTACAGCGCTTTCAGGATCGCATCGACGCTGGCTTTGGCATCACCAAACAGCATATGGGTGTTCTCTTTAAAGAACAGCGGGTTCTGTACGCCGGCGTAACCGGTGTTCATCGAACGCTTAAAGACCACCACGTTCTGCGCTTTCCACACCTCAAGCACCGGCATACCAGCAATCGGGCTCTTCGGATCGTCCTGCGCCGCCGGGTTGACGGTATCGTTAGCGCCAATGACCAGCACGGTGTCGGTGTCGCTGAAATCATCGTTGATCTCATCCATCTCCAGCACGATGTCGTAAGGCACCTTGGCCTCCGCCAGCAGGACGTTCATATGCCCCGGCAGACGGCCGGCGACCGGGTGAATGCCAAAGCGCACCTTAATGCCGCGCGCCCGCAGCTTCTCGGTGATCTCGGCTACCGGATACTGCGCCTGCGCCACCGCCATACCATAGCCCGGGGTGATGATGACCGAGTGCGAATTTTTCAGCATCTCCGCCGTCTCTTCGGCGCTAATTTCGCGGTGCTCGCCCACTTCTTCATCGCCGCCGCTGGAGGAACCATCGGTGCCGAAGCCGCCGGCGATCACGCTGATAAAGGAGCGGTTCATCGCCTTACACATTATGTAAGAGAGGATGGCGCCGGAAGAGCCCACCAGCGCGCCGGTGACGATCAGCAGGTCATTGCTCAGCATAAAGCCCGCCGCCGCCGCCGCCCAGCCCGAGTAGGAGTTGAGCATAGAGACCACCACCGGCATGTCCGCGCCGCCGATAGAGGCCACCAGGTGCCAGCCGAAGGCCAGCGCGATCGCGGTCATCACCAGCAGGCACAGGACCTGGGTGCCGGTGCTGTCGGAGCGCACGAAAATTACCATCAGTACGAAGGAGACCACCAGCGCCGCCAGGTTCAGCTTATGGCGATTAGGCAGCATCAGCGGTTTGGAGGAGATCTTGCCGCGCAGTTTACCAAACGCCACCACCGAACCGGTGAAGGTCACCGCGCCGATGAAGATGCCGAGGAACACTTCGGTCAAATGGATATTGACCAGAATCTGCTCCATACCGGTTTCATGCTGCAGGTAGCTGTTAAACCCTACCAGCACCGCCGCCAGGCCCACGAAGCTGTGCAGGATGGCCACCAGCTCCGGCATCTCGGTCATTTCGACCTTCTTCGCCAGACGAATACCGATTGCCCCGCCGATCACCATCGCGAGGATAATCCAGCCGACGTTGCCGGCGTCCGGCCCCAGAATGGTGGCGATCAGAGCGATGGCCATCCCGGCGATGCCGAAATAGTTGCCCTGCTGCGAGGTTTCGTGTTTCGACAGACCCGCCAGGCTGAAAATAAACAGGATTGCAGCAACAATGTATGCAGCTGTAACTAATCCACCAGACATGTGCTACCCCTTATCCTTTGCGAAACATTTTCAGCATGCGCTGAGTCACGGTAAAACCACCGAAAATATTAATGCTGGCGATCAGTACCGCGATAAAGCTCAGGAAGCTGACCCAGCCGCCGTGGCCTATCTGCAACAATGCGCCAACCACGATAATGCCCGAAATGGCGTTCGTCACCGACATCAGCGGCGTATGCAGGGCATGGGAGACATTCCATACCACGTAGTAACCCACCACGCAGGCCAGCGCGAAGACGGTGAAATGGCCGAGGAACTCTTTTGGTGCCACGTTGGCCAGCCAGCCGAAGAGGATAATCGCCAGCGCAATCAGCGCATATTTGCGCCACGGCGACGCCGGTTTGACCTCTTCTTTCGGTGCTTCCACTTTTTTCGCCGCGGCCTGCGGCTGAGCGGAGACCTGAATCGGCGGCGCCGGCCAGGTGATTTCGCCTTCGCGCACCACGGTAACGCCGCGCACCACCACGTCATCGAAATCGATAACGATATTGCCGTCTTTCTCTTTGCACAGCAGCTTCAGCAGGTTCACCAGGTTAGTGCCGTAGAGCTGGGAGGACTGGGTCGGCAGACGGCCTGGGAGGTCGGTATAACCGATAATTTTCACGCCGTTGGCGGTGGTCACCACTTCGCCCGGCACGGTGTACTCGCAGTTGCCGCCGTTTTGCGAGGCGAGATCGACCACCACGCTGCCCGACTTCATTGAGTCAACCATTTCCCGGGTGATCAGCTTCGGCGCCGGTTTGCCCGGTATTAACGCCGTGGTGACGATAATATCGACCTCTTTCGCCTGGGCGGCGAACAGCGCCATTTCGGCTTTGATAAAGGCCTCGGACATCACCTTGGCATAGCCGTCGCCGCTGCCCGCTTCCTCTTTAAAATCCAGCTCGAGGAACTCGGCGCCCATACTCTGCACCTGCTCCTTCACTTCCGGGCGGGTATCGAAGGCGCGGACAATCGCGCCCAGGCTGTTGGCGGCGCCAATCGCCGCCAGTCCAGCTACCCCGGCGCCGATAACCATCACCTTGGCAGGCGGAACTTTGCCTGCCGCCGTGATCTGCCCGGTAAAGAAACGACCGAATTCATGGGCCGCTTCAACGATAGCGCGGTACCCGGCGATATTGGCCATTGAGCTGAGCGCATCCAGCGACTGGGCGCGTGAGATACGCGGCACCGAATCCATCGCCATCACGTTGATATTACGGGCCGCCAGTTTTTCCATCAGCTGCGGGTTTTGCGCCGGCCAGATAAAGCTAATCAGCGTGGTTCCTGGGTTTAACAGGGCAATTTCATCGTCATTCGGGGCATTGACCTTGAGGATGACATCAGACTGCCACACCTCGTCGCCGGTCACGATTTCAGCCCCTGCCTGGGCAAAGGCCTCATCGTCAAAGCTGGCCAGCTTCCCGGCGCCGCTTTCTACCGCGACGCTAAAGCCGAGTTTGAGCAACTGCTCAACGGTCTTCGGCGTGGCGGCGGCCCGGGTCTCCTGGGCTAGCCTTTCTTGTGGTACACCAATACGCATAGTTTTCCCTTCCATCGGTTTTTGATGATGGTTTACTTTTCTGACCAACAGCGACAGGACGGCAAAATCATCCTCGCCATCTTTCGCTGTCTGCAAAATGAAACAGTAACAAACTTTTTATAACCTACTGAAAATAGCGATTGTGATCTACAGCGATAAAACAGAAATTTTGATTTTATTGCTTATTGTCAGCACAGATGGTTCCGGGCAGCAATATTTACCTGAATTTGCCTCTCAGGCCTGATAATCCGCTTATCCAGTGGTATAAAACGCCATTTATCGCCATTGAGATCATTGTATTAACATTACATTAACTAATAAAAGTGGTATCGATTATCGTTTTTGCTGGTCAAGCGGCTGTTTTTTCAACATATCGAAAAATGTTATCTTTCCGTAGTATACGATTCGGGCGGCACGCAAAAAATGACGCAGACAGTCACGGCGATTAAATGCAATAATCAAACGTTTTCAGTCAACAACAACACCAGTATATGGTTTGCGCAAGGCAAAGGATTATTTTTATGAAGCTTAAAAACACCCTCCTGGCGTCTGCTCTCCTGACAACCGCCACGTTGTCTGCCCACGCAGCGACCGAGTTGACCCCGGAGCAGGCGGCTGCGCTGAAGCCCTACGATCGCGTTGTCGTCACCGGCCGCTTTAATGCCATTGGCGACGCGGTGCAAGCGGTATCGCGCAAAGCTGACAAAGACGGCGCGGCCTCATTCTATGTTGTCGACACGTCGGATTACGGCAATGGCGGCAACTGGCGCGTCACGGCTGACCTCTATAAAGACGACGCGCCGAAAGCGGATGCGCCGAAAAATCGCATCATCAATGGCGTGATGGAGCTGCCGAAAGATCAGGCCGTTGAGCTGATGCCTTACGACACCGTCACCGTCCAGGGCTTCTATCGCAGCCAGCCGGAAGTGAACGACGCCATCACCAAAGCGGCGAAAGCGAAAGGCGCCTATGCGTTCTTCATCGTCCGCCAGGTGGACGCCAACCAGGGCGGCAACCAGCGCATTACCGCCTATATCTACAAAAAAGATGCGGAAAAACGCGTTCTGCAGAGCCCGGACGCTATCCCGGCTGATTCTGAAGCCGGCCGCGCGGCGCTGGCCAAAGGCGGCGAAGCGGCGAAAAACGTCGAAATCCCGGGCGTCGCCACCACCGCGGCGGTTGGCTCCGGCACCGGCGTAGGTCGTTTCTTCGAGACCCAGTCGTCAAAAGGCGGACGTTACACTGTCACGCTGCCGGACGGCACTAAAGTTGAAGAAGTGAACAAAGTGACTGCGGCGCAAATGGTGCCGTTCGATAACATCAAGTTCACCGGCAACTACGGCAACATGACCGAGATCTCCTATCAGACGGCAAAACGCGCGGCGAAGAAAGGGGCGAAGTACTATCACATTACCCGCCAGTGGCAGGAACGCGGCGGCAACATCACCATCAGCGCCGATTTGTACAAATAATCGCTGCTGACTGGCTAAAAAGGCGGCGCATTGCCGCCTTTTCATTTTTTTTCATCCCCCGCCATTGCATGGCCCCCGGACACTCCGTAAAATCCCGCGCCTTAGCGCAATCCTCCATTTTTATGCGATTTCGCAAAATAAATATTCTGGAACAGCCATTTTCACCTCGGGAATGCAATGGAAAAGAAACTAGGCCTGAGCGCCCTGACCGCCCTGGTCCTCAGCTCAATGCTCGGCGCTGGCGTATTCAGTTTGCCGCAAAATATGGCGGCCGTGGCCAGCCCTTCCGCTCTGCTCATCGGCTGGGCGATTACCGGCGTCGGGATCCTGTTCCTCGCCTTCGCGATGCTGCTGTTGACCCGTATTCGTCCCGACCTCGACGGCGGGATCTTCACCTACGCCCGCGAAGGGTTCGGCGAGCTGATCGGCTTCTGTTCCGCCTGGGGCTACTGGCTGTGCGCGGTGATCGCCAATGTCTCCTATCTGGTGATCGTCTTTTCGGCGCTCAGTTTCTTCACCGATACCCCTGAGCTGCGCCTGTTTGGCGATGGCAACACCTGGCAGTCTATCGTTGGCGCTTCAGTTCTGCTGTGGGTGGTCCACTTCCTGGTCCTGCGTGGCGTGCAGACGGCGGCGGGGATTAACCTGGTCGCCACCCTCGCCAAGCTGTTGCCGCTGGGGGCGTTTGTCGCCCTCGCCGCCCTGGCCTTTCAGCTGGATACGTTCCGCCTCGATTTCAGCGGCCTGGCGCTGGGCGTACCGGTGTGGGAGCAGGTTAAAAACACGATGCTGATCACTCTGTGGGTGTTTATCGGCGTCGAGGGCGCGGTGGTGGTCTCCGCCCGCGCGCGACACAAGCGGGACGTTGGCCGCGCGACGCTGCTGGCGGTGCTTTCGGCCCTCGCGGTGTATCTGCTGGTCACCCTGCTGTCGCTGGGCGTGGTGCCGCGTAGCGAACTGGCCGAAATGCGCAACCCGTCGATGGCGGGACTGATGGTCAGACTGATGGGCTCGTGGGGTGAAATTGTGATTGCCGCCGGGCTTATCGTGTCGGTGTGTGGCGCTTATCTCAGCTGGACGATCATGGCCGCCGAAGTGCCTTACCTCGCCGCCACTCACAAAGCCTTCCCGCGCCTGTTCGCCCGCCAGAACCGCAACAACGCCCCCTCCGCTTCGCTGTGGCTGACCAATATCAGCGTTCAGGCGTCGCTGGTCCTCATCTGGCTGACCGGTTCGGACTACGGCACCCTGCTGACCATCGCCTCAGAGATGATCCTCGTGCCCTATCTGCTGGTCGGCGCCTTTTTGCTCAAAATCGCCACCCATCCGCTGCATAAAGCGGTGGGTATCGGCGCTTGCATTTATGGCTTATGGTTATTATACGCGTCGGGACCTGTGCATTTGCTGTTGTCGGTGGTACTTTACGCTCCGGGTCTTCTGGTCTTTTTGTACGCCCGACGTACGCACCAGCACGATCGTTCGCTCAAACGCCGCGAATTGGCGCTAATTGGTTTATTGCTGGTTGCCGCTGTGCCGGCAACGTGGATGCTGGTGGGGTAAGCGGTCGCCCTGCCGAAGAAATCAAAGGAGATACCCATGGCTGAACAACAGCCCCGCCCGGTTCTGATCACAGGAGGAGGCCGCCGCATCGGCCTCGCGCTGGCGCACCATTTTCTGCAGCAACACCAGCCGGTGATCGTCAGCTATCGCACGCCCTATCCGGCGATCGAAGACCTGCGCGAAGCGGGCGCCCTCTGTCTGCAGGCCGACTTCAGCAGCGATGACGGCATTCTGACCTTTGCCGAAGCGGTTAAATCGCATACCAGCGGCCTGCGGGCCATCATCCACAACGCCAGTGACTGGATGGCGGAGAAGCCGGGCGTACCGCTCAGCACGGTGATCAACCGCATGATGCAGATCCACGTCCATGCCCCCTATCTGCTCAACCACGCGCTGGAGGAGCTCCTGCGCGGCCACGGCCATGCCGCCAGCGACATTATCCATATCACCGATTACGTGGTGGAGCGCGGGAGCGATAAACATATCGCCTACGCCGCCAGCAAGGCCGCGCTGGACAACATGACCCGCTCCTTTGCCCGCAAGCTGGCCCCGGAGATCAAAGTCAACGCCATTGCGCCGTCGCTGATCATGTTCAATGAAGGTGACGACGAGGCTTATCGTCAGCAGGCGCTGGATAAGTCGCTGATGAAAATCGCCCCGGGCGAGAAAGAGATCAGCGACCTTATCGACTATCTGTTTACCAGCCGCTACGTGACCGGCCGGTCATTCGCCGTCGACGGCGGTCGCCCTCTGCGTTAGTGGAAGCGGCTCCAGCCAACAATCAACAGCCACGCGCACAGCCCCCAGCACCCCACTGCGCCTGCCAGCGCCAACGGCAGGCGCATGATCCCGGTGAAGTACCACAGCGACAGCAGATAGATAAAATAGGGAACGATCGACCACATGCCGAACACGATAGTGGTGCGCAGGGCTTCAATACCGCGCTCGCTGGCGACAATATAGTGGGCGATGAGCGCAAAGGTGGGAAACAGCGGAACAAGTCCGGCGATGGCGTAGTTTTTGGTTTTCGCCAGCACGCCAATCAGCACCACCACCAGCGCGCCCAGCAGCCCTTTGATTAACAGCCCCATGTCCTTATGCCTTAACAATGAATCAACAAGTTAGCGCAGCATAGCGGAATTAGCGCTGTTTATAAAAGAGGAATGGCGGGTAAAATAGGCGCGGTGTATGTTACTTCTTTTACTGATGTGCAATAGACATGAATAAAATCGTTTTTGTTGAGGATGACCCTGAGGTAGGGGCGCTGATCGCCGCCTATCTCGGCAAGCATGATATGGATGTGGTGGTCGAGCCTCGCGGCGACCGCGCAGAGGAAGTGATCGCGCGGGAGAAACCGGACCTCGTGCTCCTGGACATTATGCTGCCCGGCAAGGACGGAATGACGCTCTGTCGCGATCTGCGTGGGCAATGGCAAGGGCCGATTGTCCTGCTGACCTCGCTCGACAGCGATATGAACCATATCCTCTCCCTGGAGATGGGCGCCAGCGATTATATCCTGAAAACCACCCCGCCGGCGGTGCTGCTGGCGCGACTGCGTCTGCATTTGCGCCAGCATATCGCCCCGGCGGGAGCAGGCGCGCCTGCGACGCTCACCCCGCACAAGACCATCTCCTTTGGCTCACTGACCATTGACCCGGTCAACCGCCAGGTACTGCTCGGCGGAGAAAGCGTCGCCCTGTCTACCGCCGATTTCGACCTGCTGTGGGAGCTGGCTACCCACGCCGGGCAGATTATGGACCGCGACGCCCTGCTGAAAAATTTACGCGGCGTCACCTACGACGGGATGGATCGCAGCGTCGACGTCGCCATCTCGCGCCTGCGCAAAAAACTGCTCGATAACGCCACAGAACCCTACCGGATTAAGACGGTACGCAATAAAGGCTACCTCTTCGCCCCCCACGCCTGGGACAACTGAGCGTTCCTTCTGCGGCCCTGAAAGGGGCCCGTTTACCGCCTGTTCCCCGGCGGCATGCGCATCGCATTTTCCGCCGCCTTCGCGCTGGCGGGCCGCCGCCAGTTTGTCATATTGAATAAATCAATATGTTTCGCCGTACAGAAGCCCATCACATAACCCCTCAATATGATTGTGCTCAAGGACTTACCGTTATCAGAGTGGCATAAAGCCTGAAAACACAGGACTTTTGCATGATGAAATACGTTGTACTTTTGGCACTTACCCTCTTCACGTCACTCTCTGGCTGGGCTTTTTCCCTCGACAACGCCGATATCCGGCTCCTCTGTCCACAGCGCGGGCAAATTAAGGTGCTCCTCCACCGCTATCAACATACCCAGCAATCCTGGGGAGATCACCATTTCGAAACCGGCGGCGGATACGTGCGCCAGGGGCCGCTGCTGGTGATCCCGTTTGCTAACCTTGATCAGATGATTTACCACCAGACCACCGGCGAATTTGCTTACTGGTATGCCGAAGCAAAACAGCTGGTGCGCTGTCGACTGCTGAGCCTGGCCACCCTCTATCCGGTGGATATCCCCTACTATCGCGAGTAGCGCCCAGCGGCGCGCAGATGACACTGGACATAATCCTTGCCTAATGCAGAGGTAAGCTCGCAATAAGTGACACTGTCACATTTTCAACGACGTCGCTCCCCCCGGCTGGCTATTGTCAGGGGGCATAAACCCTGCTTTGATAGCGTATCGGTTACTCCCGCGCGGGCCTCGGCTCGCCCCGGTAAACCCGAGACGTTTCCGCCTCGCCGGGCAGATGGTCCCGAGGCGCCGGCAGGTTTCTCTTTTTGACTATGCGGTAATGTAATGAAAAAGCTGTTCGTGCAGTTCTACCTTCTGCTCTTCGTCTGCTTTCTGGTGATGACCATGCTGGTGGGCCTGGTCTATAAATTTACCGCTGAACGCGCCGGCCGGCAGTCGCTTGACGATCTGATGAAAAGCTCACTGTATCTGATGCGCAGCGAGCTGCGGGAAATTCCGCCTCGCGACTGGAGCAAAACGCTGAAAGAACTGGACCTAAATCTGTCGTTCGACCTGCACATCGAACCGATGAGCAAATTCAAATTGTCGGAAAGCTCGATGCAGCACCTGCGCGCCGGGGATATCGTCGCGCTCGACGACCAGTACACCTTTATCCAGCGCATCCCCCGCAGCCACTATGTGTTATCCGTGGGCCCGGTGCCCTATCTCTATTTTCTGCATGAAATGCGTCTCCTGGACGTAGCGCTGATGGCGTTTATCGCTATCTCGCTGGCCTTCCCGGTGTTTATCTGGATGCGTCCGCACTGGCAGGACATGCTGCGCATTGAGACCGCCGCCCAGCGCTTTGGCGAAGGCCACCTCAGCGAGCGTATTCATTTTGACAGCATGTCCAGCTTTGAGCGGCTCGGGGTGGCCTTCAACCAGATGGCCGACAACATTAACGCCCTCATTGCCAGTAAAAAGCAGCTGATTGACGGCATCGCCCATGAGCTCAGGACGCCGCTGGTGCGCCTGCGCTACCGTCTGGAGATGAGCGAAAACCTCACCGAGGCGGAATCGCAGGCGCTGAACCGCGATATCGGCCAGCTGGAGGCGCTCATAGAAGAGCTCCTGACCTACGCCCGTCTCGACCGCCCGCAGACGGAGCTCAGCCTGACCACCCCCGATTTCCCCGCCTGGATCCGCGACCACGTCGAGGATATCCAGATGGTCAACCCGCAGCGCGAAGTCGGCCTGGCAACGCTGACCCGCGGCAACTATGGCGCGCTGGATATGCGGTTGATGGAGCGGGTGCTGGATAATCTGGTGAACAACGCCCTGCGCTACAGCGGTCAGCGGGTAGCGGTCAGCCTGACCCTGCAGGGTTCCCGCGCGTCGTTGCAGGTCGACGATGACGGCCCGGGCATTGCCCCCGAGGAGCGCGAGCGGGTGTTCGAACCTTTTGTTCGTCTTGACCCCAGCCGCGATCGGGCGACCGGAGGCTGCGGCCTCGGCCTGGCCATTGTCCACAGTATCGCCCAGGCGATGGGGGGCGACGTTCGCTGCGAGGCCAGTCCACTCGGCGGCGCCCGCTTCTGCTTTAGCTGGCCGGTCTATCATCAGTTGCCCGATTTTACCTCTGCCTGAATAAAACTTGCGCAGAGGCCGCGGGCTGGGTATGCTGCAAAAATCAAATAGTATGTTGTAACTAAGGTGAAAGCGATGGCCAGCTACGACCTCGTTGAACGTCTGAATGATACCTTTCGCCAGATCGAGCTGGAGCTGCAGGCGCTGCGCCAGGCGTTAGCCACCTGCCGGCTGCTGGCGGGCCGGGTGTTTGAGCTGCCGGCGATCAGTAAGGATGCCGAGCACGACCCGCTGGCGAACATTACGGTCGTCCAGCACACCGGCGAGGCGGCGCTGGATCTCGCCCTGCGCCACTACGGCCATCTGTTTATCCAGCAGCAGTCGGAAACCCGCAGCAGCAAAGCCGCCGTCCGCCTGCCGGGCGCTATCTGTCTCCAGGTCACCGCCGCGGAACAGCAGGCGCTGCTGGCGCGCATTCAGCAGATTAACGCCCTGAAGGCCACCTTCGAGAAAATCGTCACTGTTGACGCTGGCCTGCCCCCCACCGCCCGCTTTGAGTGGGTGCATCGCCATCTGCCTGGGTTAATCACCCTCAGCGCCTATCGCACGCTAACGCCCCTCCTCGACCCGAGCACTATCCGCTTCGGCTGGGCCAATAAGCACGTGATCAAAAATCTGACCCGCGACCAGGTGTTGATGATGCTGGAAAAAAGCCTGCAATCGCCGCGGGCGGTGCCGCCCTGGACCCGCGAGCAGTGGCAGAGCAAACTGGAAAGGGAGTATCAGGATATCGCCGCCCTGCCGCAGCGGGCGCGGCTAAAAATCAAACGGCCAGTGAAAGTGCAGCCGATTGCCCGCGTCTGGTATGCCAGCGAGCAGAAACAGGTGCAGTACGCCTGCCCCAGCCCGCTGATCGCCCTGATGTCCGGCAGCCAGGGGGTCAGCGTGCCGGATATTGGCGAATTGCTCAACTACGATGCCGACAATGTGCAATACCGCTACAAACCGGAGGCGCAGGCGCTGAGATTACTGATCCCTCGTCTGCACCTCTGGCTGGCTAGCGAGTAGCCAGGCTGCCGACCATCTGTTCCGGGCGCACCCAGCTATCGAATTCGGCTTCCGTCAGGTAGCCCAGCGCCAGCGCCGAAGCCTTCAGGGTCAGCCCCTCATGGTGCGCTTTTTTGGCGATCTCCGCCGCTTTATCATAGCCGATATGGGTATTCAGCGCGGTCACCAGCATCAGCGACTCGTTGAGCAGCTGGGTGATCCGCTCACGATTCGGCTCAATCCCCACCGCACAGTGCTCGTTAAAGCTCGCCATGCCGTCCGCCAGCAGACGCACCGACTGCAGGAAGTTGTGAATAACCATCGGCCGATAGACGTTGAGCTCAAAGTTACCCGAGGCGCCGCCGATATTCACCGCCACGTCGTTACCCATCACCTGGCAGCAGACCATGGTCAGGGCCTCGCACTGCGTCGGGTTGACCTTACCGGGCATAATCGATGACCCTGGCTCGTTTTCCGGGATGGCGATTTCGCCAATCCCGCAGCGCGGCCCGGAGGCCAGCCAGCGGACATCGTTAGCGATTTTCATCAGCGAGGCCGCCAGACCTTTAAGCGCGCCGTGGGCATGGACCAGGGCATCGACAGTGGCCAGCGCTTCGAATTTATTCGGCGCGGTGACAAACGGCTGTCCGCTGAGCGAGGCCAGCTCGGCCGCCACCCGCACGGCATATTCCGGATGCGTATTCAGCCCGGTCCCCACCGCCGTCCCGCCCAGCGCCAGCTCGGCAAGGTGCGGCTGGCTGGCTTCAAGATGCTTCAGGCTATGGTCCAGCATCGCCACCCAGCCGGAGATTTCCTGGCCTAAGGTGAGCGGCGTGGCGTCCTGCAGATGGGTGCGACCGATCTTCACGATATCCCTGAAGGCCACCGCTTTTTCGTTGAGCGTGGCCCGCAGCGCCTGCAGCGACGGGAGCAATTTTTCCCGCAGGGCGACCAGCGCCGCAACGTGCATGGCGGTGGGGAACACATCGTTCGAGCTCTGGCTTTTATTGACATCGTCATTGGGGTGGATTTTTCGCGCCATCCCCCGCTCCCCGCCGAGTAGTTCACTGGCGCGGTTAGCCAGCACCTCGTTCATATTCATATTGCTCTGGGTGCCGGAACCGGTCTGCCAGATAGCCAGCGGGAACTCCTGGGGATGTTTTCCGGCCAGCACTTCGTCAGCGGCGGCGACGATCGCCCCGGCTTTCTCCGCCGTCAGCAGGCCAAGATCCTGATTGACCTTCGCCGCCGCCCGCTTGGTCAGCGCGAGGGCATATATCAGTTCCCCGGGCATTTTTTCGGTCGAGATGCGGAAATGCTCCAGCGAACGCTGGGTCTGGGCGCCCCAGAGTTTATCGGCCGGGACGTCGATGGCGCCCATCGAGTCTTTTTCACTGCGATGCGTTGTCATTACTTTCTCCTTGGATGAAAAGTGCGTCATAGCGACAAAGCTCACCTGCTTAAAAGAGTAAGTATTGGCCAGATTGATAAGTTGTTTTGGTGGTTCGTGCCGCAAAGCGGCATAAAAAAGCCGCCCCGAAGGGCGGCCCGGACGGCTGACAACGTGCCATCTTCAGGAATTGCCCGGCGGCGCTGCGGTTGCGCGGGCCGACAGGGAATGGCATACCCGGTTGATATTGCTGTTTTCGTAGGCCGGGTAAGGCGAAAGCCGCCACCCGGCAGAAGGCGCGCACGATAACGAAAACAGGTTTGTCATCGGCCAGAGCCGCCCCGAAGGGCGGCCAGGTTTATTTCACGCAGCGGGCGCACTGCGACGTCTGGATCTGCTGGAAGAAGTCGTTGCCTTTATCATCGACGAGGATAAACGCCGGGAAGTCTTCCACTTCGATTTTCCAGATCGCCTCCATCCCCAGCTCCGGATACGCCACGCACTCCAGGCTGCGGATGCTCTGCTGAGCCAGTACCGCCGCCGGGCCGCCGATGCTGCCGAGGTAGAAACCGCCGTGCTTGTGGCAGGCGTCGGTGACCTGCTGGCTGCGGTTGCCTTTCGCCAGCATGATCTTACTCGCGCCGTGAGACTGCAGCAGATCGACGTAAGAGTCCATGCGGCCTGCGGTGGTCGGGCCGAGGGAGCCGGAGGCGTAACCGTCCGGCGTCTTGGCCGGGCCGGCGTAGTAGATCGGGTGATCTTTCACGTACTGCGGCAGTTCCTCGCCATTATCGATAAGCTCTTTCAGCTTGGCGTGGGCGATGTCGCGGGCGACGATAATGGTGCCGCTCAGCGACAGACGGGTGGAGACCGGGTACTGCGACAGCAGCGCCAGGATCTCGCTCATCGGCTGGTTAAGGTTCACCTTCACCGCTTCGCCTTCGCCGGCCTGGCGCAAATGCTCAGGGATATATTTCCCCGGATTGCTCTCCAGCTTCTCGAGCCAGATGCCGTCGCGGTTGATTTTGGCTTTGATGTTGCGGTCGGCGGAACAGGAAACCCCCATCCCTACCGGACAGGAGGCGCCGTGACGCGGCAGGCGGATCACCCGGATATCGTGGGCGAAGTATTTGCCGCCGAACTGCGCGCCGAGGCCGAGGTTTTGCGCCTCCACCAGCAGCTCCTGCTCCAGCTGAATGTCGCGGAACGCCTGGCCATGCTCATTACCTTCGGTCGGCAGACCGTCGTAGTATTTGGTGGACGCCAGCTTGACGGTTTTCAGCGTCGCTTCCGCCGAGGTGCCGCCGATGACAAAGGCGATGTGGTACGGCGGGCAGGCCGCCGTGCCGAGGGTACGCATCTTCTCCACCAGATAGTTTTTCAGCTTCGCCGGGGTGATCAGCGCTTTGGTTTCCTGATAGAGATAGGTTTTATTGGCGGAACCGCCGCCTTTCGCCATGCACAGGAATTTATATTCGTCGCCGTCGACGCTGTAGAGATCGATCTGCGCCGGCAGGTTGGTGCCGGTGTTGACCTCTTTATACATATCCAGCGGGGCGTTCTGCGAATAACGCAGGTTGTCCTGGATGTAGGTGTTGTATACCCCCTGCGCCAGCGCGGCTTCGTCGCCGCCGCCGGTCCAGACGCGCTGGCCTTTTTTACCCATGATGATGGCGGTGCCGGTATCCTGGCAGGTAGGCAAAATGCCTTTGGCGGCGATATCGGAGTTGCGCAGGAACTGCAGGGCGACATATTTGTCGTTTTCGCTGGCTTCCGGGTCGTTAAGGATATCCGCTACCTGCTGCTGATGGGCCGGGCGAAGCATAAAGGAGGCGTCGTGGAAGGCATGTTGCGCCAGAAGGGTCAGCGCCTGAGGGTCAACTTTTAGCACTTCCTGGCCGGCAAATTCGGCGACGGAGACGTAATCACTGCTGAGGAGATAATACTCGGTGTCATCCTTTTTGAGGGGAAAAGGATCCTGGTAAACAAACGGTTTATTCGACATTGTACTCTCACTTACTGCTTTGGCTGATTATGTTTCAGGCAGGGACTCCATGTGCCTGTAGAAAAGCGAGTCGATCAATTTTACACAATTTTTTAACAAAAACTGAGACAGGGACGACTTTTTCTTTCAGCAGTTGCTTCTCCAGCGTTTGCTGGTTTAATAGGGCGATAAATTTTACTTTGATTGAAACAGGGATTGAGAATGCAAAAGCTGATTAACGCCGTGCAGAACTATGCATGGGGAAGCCACACCGCCTTAACTGAACTGTATGGCATCGCCAACCCGGACAACCTGCCGATGGCAGAGCTGTGGATGGGGGCGCATCCGAAGAGCAGCTCGCAGATCCTGGCGGCAGACGGCCAGCCGCGTTCGCTTCGCGAAGTGATTGATGCGGACAAAGCCGCCCTGCTCGGCGACAAAGTGGCGCAGCGCTTCGGTGAACTGCCGTTCCTGTTTAAAGTGCTGTGCGCCGCGCAGCCCCTCTCCATTCAGGTCCATCCTAACAAGCAGGCCTCCGAAGAGGGTTTCGCCCGCGAGAACGCCGCCGGCATCCCCCTCTCCGCCGCCGAACGTAACTACAAAGATCCGAACCACAAGCCGGAGCTGGTCTTCGCCCTGACCCCGTTCCTGGCGATGAACGCGTTTCGCGAGTTCAGCGAGATTGTCAGCCTGCTGCAGCCGGTGGCTAACGCGCACCCGGCGATCGGCGCCTTCCTGCAGCAGCCGGACGCGGCTCGCCTGAGCCAGCTGTTTGCCAGTCTGCTGAATATGCAGGGCGAGGAAAAAGCGCAGGCGCTGCAGGCGCTGCGCGAGGTGCTGGACCGCGAACAGGGCGAACCGTGGCAGACCATCCGCCTGATCGCCGAATTTTATCCCGACGACAGCGGACTTTTCTCCCCGCTGCTGCTGAACGTGGTGAAGCTGAATCCGGGCGAAGCGATGTTCCTGTTTGCCGAAACGCCGCACGCGTATCTGCAGGGGGTGGCGCTGGAGGTGATGGCCAACTCGGATAACGTGCTGCGCGCCGGCCTGACGCCGAAGTACATTGATATCCCTGAGCTGGTGGCCAACGTCAAGTTCGAGGCCAAACCGGCGGGTGAGCTGCTGACCCAGCCGCAGCGGCACGGCGCGGAGCTGGACTTCCCGATCCCGGTGGAAGATTTTGCCTTCTCGCTGCACGATCTCTCCGCCGAAGCCAGCGATCTGGCCCAGGCGAGCGCGGCGATCGTTTTCTGCGTCGACGGCGAAGCCCTGCTGCGCAAAGGCGACCAGAGCCTGCCCCTCAAACCGGGCGAATCGGCCTTTGTGGCCGCCAATGAGTCGCCGGTGCAGGTCAGCGGCCATGGCCGCGTGGCGCGCGTGTTCAATAAGCTCCAGTAAACGACAGACCTTTCAGGTCGCGCTTACTGATTATGACAACTCAGCCAGGCGGTCTCTCCGCCTGGCTTCATTTATGGACAAATGCTATGAAAAAATCGCTGGTCGCAGCAGGAATCATCGTGGCGCTGGGCGTGGTATGGACAGGCGGCGCCTGGTACACCGGCAAACAGCTGGAAGGCCGGATTGCCGATATGGTGCAGCAGGCTAACGCGCAGTTACGCAGCAGCGCGCCGGAGTCAGGTCTGGAGCTGAGCTATCAGGACTACCAGCGCGGGCTGTTCAGCAGCCATCTGCAGCTGGTGGTGAAGCCGATCGCCGGTCAGGCTAACGGCTGGCTGGCCGCCGGGCAGAGCGTGGTGCTTGACGAGGTGGTCGATCACGGCCCCTTCCCGCTGGCCTCGTTAAAAACCTTTAATCTGGCCCCGGCGATGGCCTCGGTCCACACCACGCTGGTGAAAAACGACGCCAGCCAGGCGCTGTTCGAAATAGCCAAAGGCAATACCCCCTTTACCGTCGATACGCGCATCGCCTACAGCGGCGACAGCCAGTCGGCGATCGTCCTCAATGCCCTCGACTACGCCAAAGGGGATGAGAAAGTCACCTTCAGCGGCGGCGAGTTCCAGCTCGACGCCGACCGCGACGGCAAAAACATCAGCCTGAAGGGCCAGGCCGGCAGCGGCCAGATCGATGCTCTCAACGAATATAACCAGAAGGTGCAGCTGCGCTTCGTCAACCTGAACACCGACGGCGCCACTGAGCTGGCCAGCTTCAACGAGCGTATCGGCCAGCAAAAAATGACCCTCGATAAACTGGCCATCAGCGTCGAAGGCAAAGAGCTGGCGCTGGTTGAAGGCATGGCGCTGGACGGCGGCTCCACGCTGACCAAGGACGGCAAAGGCGTGAACAGCCAGGCGAACTACACCGTCAACAGCCTGAAGCTGCAGGGTCAGGATATGGGTAGCGGCAAACTGACGCTGAAAGTGGATAACGTCGACGGTCAGGCGTGGCACCAGTTCAGCCAGCAGTACAGCGCGCAGTCTCAGGCGCTGCTGGCGAAACCAGAGCTGGCGCAGAACCCGGAGCTGTATCAGCAGGCGCTTACCGAAACCCTGTTCAATGCGCTGCCGATCCTGCTTAAGGGCAATCCGTCGGTGACTATCTCACCGCTGAGCTGGCGCAATGCCAAAGGCGAAAGCAGCCTCAACCTCTCGGTGCTGCTGAAAGATCCGGCCCAGGTGACCGCCCCGCCGCAGACCCTGGCGGACAGCCTGGATCGCGTGGTGCAGTCCCTTGACGGCAAAGTGGTGATCCCGGTGGATATGGCGACGGAGTTTATGACTAAGATCGCCGGCCTGGAAGGCTACCAGCCAGCCGACGCCGCCAAACTCGCCGATCAGCAGGTCAAAGGCCTGGCGGCGATGGGCCAGATGTTCCGCATCACCACCATGGAAGATAACGCCATCAGCAGCAGCCTGCAGTACGCGAACGGCCAGGTGACGCTGAACGGCCAGAAAATGCCGCTGGAGGATTTTGCCGCGATGTTTGGTCTCGAAGCGCCTTCGTTACCGGACAGCGCGCCGCAGGAGGGCCAGCCGCAGCAGGATGACGCCGCGCCTCAGCAGGACGACGCCGCCCCGCAGCCGTAACTTATCGGCTCAGGAGACGGCCACCGCGCGCCGTCTCCGTCATTTTCTCGTCACCAGCCGCGGGGGCATGATCTGATTTCGCGTCTCGCCCGCACCCTCCTCCAGCCGCCGCAGCATCGACTCCGCCAGCGTTTTTCCCATCTCGCGCGCCGGGGTGGTGACCCAGGTGAGCGGCAGGTCGTCAAGCGCGGCCTCAGGCACATCGGCGAACGCCGCCAGCGCCACCCGCTGCTCGAAGTAGCTGTCGACGCCATCTTCCCCGCTCTGCCTTCCGGCGCGCAGCAGACCGAACCACGCGCCGGTCGCCGGGCAGAAGGTGGCGATTATGCCGGGGTATACCTATGGTCCTGAAGGCAATGGCTTTCTGCGCCTCAATGTCGGCTGTCCACGCGAGAAGCTGGAGCGCGGTGTCGCAGGGCTGATAGCCGCCCTGCGCAGCCTTATCTGATGCGCCGGCAAAGTGAATTATCTGGTTGTCAAACCCTATCCTGCCTGCCAGATGGCTGGCAGGATGATCGAGGCTTTTCCCCTGGCGCAGGCAAACCCTGTAGCGGCCATGAATGACTCTCGCGCCCGGCTGATGTCGGCATTATTAAAATAATTTTGATATTCCTCAAAACTTTTTTAGACAGGAAGCGGTATTAATTTGGCCGCTTAATCATTGCTTACACTGGTTTATTGAGGAGGAGAGCATGAAAACCTATGACCGTAATCGTAACGCTATTGCCACCGGCAGTATGGTCATGATCGCCGGTAACGGTACGACGGGCGTGATTAAAGCGATCCATGGCGAGGGGAAAACCGCCGAGCAGCTGCGTCGGGCGGACTGCGTGGAAATCGACGGCTGCGAGGGCCGCTTCTGTCCGTTAGATCTGATCCGTCTCGGTTTCCATTAATCCCTGCCGCCAGGGCAACATGAGCAGGCCACCCAGGGTGGCCTCTCCTTTACCGGCCTGTTACAGGCGCTTAGCGAAAGCTCCACTGAATACTCATCACAAAGATCGCCGGGAGAATAATCCCGCCCTCGACGCCGAAATAATCGGTAAAGTTATACTGCAGACCATGATAGATATAGGGCGAAAAACCGACGCCGGTGATTTTTTTGGCGGTGCGGTAGGTGCCTGAGTCGCCGCAATGGCTGAAAGCGTCAAAGAAAAATTCTCCGGTATAGGCATACACCCCTTTCAGCAGCCAGCCGGTGTCGTTTTTCAGCCAGTCGCGGCGCACGCCGAGGGTCAGACAGCGATCGTCGAAGCTGTTTTTCATGGTGCCGACCAGCGCGCTGTATTTTGAATCCGCTGAAAACTTGCGCTCCACCGAGAAAAAGTTGTTGTTGAAATGCTCGTTATATTGTCCGTGGTTGCCGGTCATGTGATAAACATAGGAGCCGGTATTCATCGAATAGAGATTTAATTCCCCGGCCTGCGCCGACGGCATGGCAACCAACAGCAGCCCGGATAACACAACCCATAATTTATTCAACATTCAGTAACCTACGCCACACCCGTAAAAAAAGAACCCGGCATACTATCACCGCTAAGCTAAACCAAAGGGCAATCAGATAAACCGGCGCTCGTCGCGGCAGGCAAACATGACGCTATATGCACTATAGCAGTCGCCCTCTCGCCTGGTGAGCGCCAGCGGCTATACTGCAGACACATTCATCTCATCGATTAAGGACTGCTGTGTTAGCCACTCTCCTCGTTGCGCTGGTCGCTATTATTCATCTCGCCATCCTGGTGCTGGAGATGTTTTTCTGGGAAGCGCCCGCCGGGCGCCGGGCCTTTAACCTCAGCGCCGATTTCGCCCGGGAAACCCGGGTGCTGGCGGCCAACCAGGGGTTGTATAACGGTTTCCTGGCCGCCGGCCTGGCGTGGGGGCTGTGGCTGGGGGAGTCCGGCGAGCCGGTGGTGATCTTTTTCCTCGCCTGCGTGCTGGCCGCCGGGATATTCGGCGCGCTGACCGCCAGCCGCAAAATTCTCTATATTCAGGCGCTGCCCGCGCTGTTGGCGCTGCTGGCGGTGCTGACGCAGGGGTAGGGCCTTGATCTAAAACAGAGAAAGCTGGCGGTAAGGCGGATACTATGTGCCCCCTTCGGTCGGTCATCGACCTTTAATACCTTCTGAGTTCAGAGGCATTTTTATGACATGGCAATCCTTCAAACAGGCCTGGCTTATCCGGTTCTGGTCCCCCGTCCCGGCGGTCATCGCTGCGGGCATTCTCTCAACCTACTATTTTGGCATCACCGGCACCTTCTGGGCGGTGACCGGCGAATTTACCCGCTGGGGTGGCCAGCTTCTGCAGCTGCTGGGGGTCCACAGCGAACAGTGGGGCTATTATCAGCTGATCCATCTCCACGGGACGCCGCTTACCCGCATCGACGGCAGGATGATCATCGGCATGTTCGGCGGCTGCCTGGCGGCGGCGCTGTGGGCCAATAACGTCAAATTGCGCTTGCCACGCAGCCGGATCCGCATTGTGCAGGCCGTAGCCGGGGGTATCATCGCCGGGTTCGGCGCGCGGCTGGCGATGGGCTGCAACCTGGCGGCCTTTTTCACCGGCATTCCGCAGTTCTCCCTGCACGCCTGGCTGTTTGCCATCGCCACCGCCATCGGCTCCTGGTTTGGCGCTCGCTTCACCCTGCTGCCTCTTTTTCGCATACCGGTAAAAATGCAAAAGGTATCCGCTGCTTCGCCGTTAACCCAAAAACCGCAGCAGGCGCGCCGCCGTTTCCGCCTGGGCATGGTGATCTTTTTCGCCATGATCGGCTGGGGCCTGCTCACCGCCGCTGACCACCCTGCGCTCGGCCTGGCGATGCTGTTCGGCATCGGCTTCGGTCTGCTTATCGAGCGCGCGCAGATCTGCTTCACCTCCGCCTTTCGCGATATGTGGATCACCGGCCGGACGGTGATGGCGAAGGCGATAATCTTCGGCATGGCGGCGAGCGCCATCGGCATCTTCAGCTATGTGCAACTGGGGATGGCGCCGAAAATCATGTGGGCCGGTCCCAACGCGGCGATTGGCGGGCTGCTGTTTGGCTTTGGCATCGTGCTGGCCGGCGGCTGTGAAACCGGCTGGATGTACCGGGCGGTGGAAGGCCAGGTTCACTACTGGTGGGTGGGGCTGGGCAACGTTATCGGCTCCACGCTGCTCGCCTGGTGCTGGGACGATATCGCCGCCCCGCTCGCCACCCACTGGCAAAAGGTCAACCTGCTGAACGCTTTTGGTCCCTTCGGCGGACTGCTGGCGACCTATCTGCTGCTGCTGATCGCCCTGCTGCTGGTGATCGCCTGGGAGAGACATTTTTTCCGCCGCCAGTCGGCAGCGGTCCGGACCGTGAAGGAGAGCGCATGAAGAACATCATCCCTGATTATCGCCTGGACATGGTCGGCGAGCCCTGCCCCTATCCGGCGGTCGCCACCCTGGAGGCGATGCCCTCCCTGCAAAAAGGCGAGATCCTCGAAGTGATTAGCGACTGTCCGCAGTCGATCAATAACATTCCGCTTGATGCCAGGAACCATGGCTATACGGTGCTGGATATTCAGCAGGATGGCCCGACCATTCGCTATCTGATCCAGAAGTAACCCCGTTTCCCCGCCGGCGACCTTCATCGCCGGCATGGGTTTCCCCGTCTCCCGTCACGCCATTTCCTCACCACCAGAGGGGCCGTGCAGGCAAACGATTGCAATACATTGTAACACTTGAAACGATGTTCCAGTTATCCAATAACCCTTAATATAACGCGCCTATATTATTAAAATACGAATAAGTGACTTCGTGAATGGTTTCTGCCGCTACCGGCCAAAGCCGCACACCGCAACACAATAAGGATAGAAATGGAACTGCTGGCCAGGCTGGGTCATTTTTTTGAGCAAGTGCGTTCAGATGCCGATTTTGCCACCTTCGCCAGTGAACTGCGTCGGCATCAGGTCTCGTGTTATATCTACTTTGTCTCTACCGGCAATATGAATTTTGTGATGGCCAACGACGAGGTGATCACGATAAAAAGCGCCCGCGGCCTGCTGCGCGTGCGCAGCGCCCCCAGCCATCGGCTGACCTCGGCCGCGGTCATCCGCCATTTTGCCGGCGCCATCAACTTTGAACAGTACTGCAGGGATCTCGCCAGCGCCGGGGTGTTTAAGTGGAGCGTCGACCTGGACGAGGAGACTCGCCACTACTGGTCGAAGGAAAACAGGCTGCTGTACAAAGAGAGCCTGATTCCCCCCTGAGCGGGTCCCAGGGGGAAGCCTGGCCTGAGGGGCCAGCCCTTAATCGCGGGTCTGCACCCAGAAGGCGTGGATCAGGCCTGGAATATAGCCCAGCAGGGTCAGAATAATGTTGAGAATAAACGCCCAGCCGAAACCTTTCCCCAGCAGTACTCCCAGCGGCGGCAGAATGATAGTAAAAACGATTCTCCAGAATCCCATAAGCTCTCCCTTTATCTAACGGCAATATTTTACTAAGTTATTCAATAGTTAAGCATAGACGCTTTTCACCGCTTCGCCAGCAGGCGGCCCCCTCATCTCCGGTAACAAAAATTATTCCCTGCCGTCACGGATAAAAAAGCCCGCCAAAACATCCACTTTTCTGGCTCATGCTGCGGGCCCGGCAGCGAACCGCACAGATTGTCAGTTGACCTGGCTGCGAGTCAGGACTAAGCCTGGAGGAGTTTTATCACATCGAGTCGTTTTACCAACCGGAGAATATCCATGAGTAAACTTGGGATTAATGGTTTTGGTCGTATCGGACGTCTGGTGTTACGCCGTTTATTAGAAGTCGACAGCAGCCTCGAGGTGGTGGCTATCAACGACCTCACCTCGCCAAAAGTACTGGCCTACCTGCTAAAGCATGATTCAAACTACGGCCCCTTCCCGTGGAGCGTCGACTTCACAGAAGATGCGCTGATCGTCAACGGTAAGACCATCACCGTGTATGCCGAAAAAGAGGCGCAGCATATTCCGTGGCAGGCGGCGGGCGCGGAAGTGATTGTGGAGTGTACCGGGTTCTACACCTCGGCAGAGAAATCGCAGGCCCATCTCCAGGCCGGCGCGCGGAAGGTGCTGATTTCCGCCCCCGCCGGCGAGATGAAAACTATCGTCTATAACGTCAACGATGACACCCTGACGCCGGATGACACCATTATCTCCGTCGCCTCCTGCACCACCAACTGCCTGGCGCCGATGGCCAAAGTCCTGCAGGATGCCTTCGGCATCACCGTAGGCACCATGACCACTATCCACGCCTATACCGGCACCCAGTCGCTGGTGGACGGGCCGCGCGGTAAAGATCTGCGCGCCTCCAGGGCGGCGGCGGAAAACGTCATCCCGCACACTACCGGCGCAGCCAAGGCTATCGGCCTGGTGATCCCCGCCCTGAGCGGGAAGCTGAAAGGCCATGCCCAGCGCGTACCGACCAAAACCGGCTCAGTAACGGAGCTGGTGTCGGTGCTGGAGAAAAAAGTGACTGCGGATGAGGTCAATCAGGCGATGAAGCAGGCGGCAGAGGGCAATGAATCCTTTGGCTACACCGAAGAAGAGATTGTCTCTTCCGATATCATCGGCAGCCATTTCGGTTCAATCTACGATGCCACCCAGCTGGAGATTGTGGAGGCCGGCGGCGTACAGCTGGTGAAAACCGTCGCCTGGTACGATAACGAATATGGCTTTGTCACCCAGCTGATCCGCGTACTGGAGAAATTTGCCCGCTAAGTGAACGGCGGACAGCCTGCGCTGCCCGCCGATTCTGCATTGAGCGCCTCAGGCCTGCAGATAGACCACCTGAGTCTGCAGGTACTCATTCAGGCCATGGCGGCCATCTGCGCCGCCGATCCCCGATTTACGCCAGCCGGCGTGGAATCCCTGCATCGCCTCAAAGTTCTCGCGGTTGATATAGGTTTCGCCGAATTTCAGCCCCTTAATCGCCTTCATCGCCACATTAAGATCGCGGGTATAGATCGAGGAGGTCAGGCCATAATCGCTGTCATTGGCCATCGCCAGCGCTTCATCGAGCGTCGAAAACGCCACCACCGGCAGCACCGGCCCGAAGGTTTCCTCATGGATAATATCCATCTCCTGACGCACATCCAGCAGCAGGGTCGGCGGATAAAAATAGCCTTTCCCCTCCTGCGGCTCACCGCCCAGCGCCACCCGCGCCCCCTGCGCCACCGCCTTTGCCACTTTGCGCGCCACCTGATCCCGCGCGGCGGCGTTAATCAGCGGCCCCATGGCGATGTCATCGCGTGCCGCCGGGTCGCCAAACTGCACGGCCTTCATCGCCTCGCCGAGGCGGTTGACGAAGCGGTCGTAAATCCCCTGCTGAACATAGACCCGCTCGACGCAGTTGCACACCTGCCCGGTGTTGATCACCCGCGAGTCCACCACCGCCTTCACCGCCAGCTCCAGATCCGCATCGTCCATGACGATGGCCGGCGCTTTGCCGCCGAGCTCGAGGCACACTTTGGTGATATTTTTCGCCGCGGCGGCCATGATTTTCTCCCCCGCCGCTACGCTGCCGGTCATGCTGACCATCGCCACCTTCGGATTGCCGGCCAGCTCCTGGCCGACGGTTTCCCCACGGCCGAGCACCAGGTTAAAGACCCCTTTCGGCAGCCCAACCTGGTGGACGATCTCGGCGAAAGCGATGGCGTTATTGGGCGTGAATTCGCTGGGCTTAATGACGATAGTGTTGCCGGTGATCAGCGCCGGCGCCAGCTTGCGGGCGATAAGAAAGAACGGGAAGTTCCACGGCAGGATCCCGGTGGTCACCCCCAGCGCGCGTTTGAAGACGAGGATATTCTCCCCGGGACGGTCGCTCTGCACGATCTCCCCTTCATAACGCCGCGCCCATTCGGCCATGTAGTCGAGATAGTCGGCGGTAAACGCAACCTCCACCGCCGCCAGCTGTTGGATCTTGCCCCCTTCAGCGACGATCAGCCCGGCGATGTCGTCGGCACGCTGACGAATGCCAGCGGCAATTTTGCGCAGCCAGCCCGCGCGCTCAATGGCCGGCAGCGCCTCCCAGTCCGGCTGGGCGCGCTCTGCGGCGTCAATCGCCAGCCGCGCCTCTTCCGCGGTCCCGTCCGGGATCCGCGACAGCAGCGCTTCAGTCGCCGGGTTAAGCACGTCGATCCAGCCGTCGCCGCGACCGGTAACGAACTGGCCATCAATATACATTTGGTGTTGAACGGGTGCTGTCATGGCTGCTCCTGTGGTGCATTTGTATTTAACAAGTGATTTTTTTGTTAAATATCGGGCAAATAAGCCGTGGCTTCGCAGCACGTTGGCGCATTTCTGTGAGCTGATTCATAAAACCGGGCCAAAAATGCCCGGTTGAGGTTACATTTCAATAACACAAATTGCCCGTTTGCGATAAATCTGCCACAAACGGGCATTTTTCAGCCGAGGAGGCGGGCCTGCAGCGCCCCGGCAAGCCGGTCATCCTCCCGCAGCTGTCGCCAGGCGTCGAGGATCGCCGGCGGGAAGGTCACGTGGCTGATAAAGTCTTTCCCCCGCGGACCGTACCCTTCAGGGGAATCCTGCAGGCGCGGCAGCTCGCCCAGCAGCAGCGCGAGGTAGCGGGTCACCGGCCACAGCCCCGCCCCGCCGCCCGCGAACCCCAGCTGGCCGTCGGTCTGCTCCAGCACCGGCGAGCAGCCGGGAAAGCTCAGCCACTGTGGCGGCGTCGTCTCCCCCTGCCAGACGCGGGCGAAGGTGGCCATCGTCCGCCGCTGCATGGTGGGGTCCTGAATGACGATCCCGCGACGATGGGGGATCCCCCGGCTCTCCAGCATTGTGCGGGTAAAGCGCGCGTTTTCCCCGCAGTTGGTCGACCGATCCTCCACCACCACCCGCGGGCGAGGAATGTGCCAGAAGTCATGCGCAATATCCGCCAGAATATGCGCTTCCGGGCGGCCCTCCACCGCGAGCGAACGGTAGCGGGGATCCTCGCGCACCGCCTCATACAGAAAACCGGTGGAGTGTCCTACGCCGCCGCTGATCAGCAGCGGAACCTCCTGCTCCGCCGCCAACCGGCAGGCGGCGTCGATGGTGGGGATCACGGCATTGCCAGCCAGCACCACCACATCCACTGCCGGCGGCGCGGTCAGCGTCGCCAGATCGTTCTGCGCCAGCCAACCGCCAGTCAGGTTAGCCGCCGCCAGCGTCGTCGCCGACAGCGGGGGAAATTGTTCTGCCATTCTGATCTCCTTAATCACCTCTCAGCCGCGCAGAGAGGATAGTCTGACCATCATAAACGCCGCCTGCCGGGGCGCAAAGCGACGTCGATTTGTAACCATTTTGAAATAACAAGAAACATCTAAAAACACGCGGGTTGCACCTGAATAAATGACCATGAAAATAACAAAAAACAGCAAAAACAGGTGGAAAATAAAAATTTACCTCGCGGTTACACCAGACAAAAGCGCGTTTTCTCGCCCGCGTTGCCGAGGGATAACTTGCCAATTGTAACCATCATCTCTAAGTTGCTTAACAATTACACAACCTTTTTCACATCAGGTTGCACCCTGCACGCACAGAGTGACACCTGACCTTTTACCGTGGCGGGAGAACGTTTCGTAATGAGCAATCCAGAAAGCAACACTGCATCCATTCTGCAGAAAAACAAGAAGGTCCTGATCGCGAGCCTGACCGGCAGCGCCATCGAATGGTTTGATTATTTTCTCTATGGCACCGCCGCCGCGCTGGTGTTTAACAAAATCTTCTTTCCGATGGTCGACCCGGTCATCGGCCTGATCCTCTCCTGGCTCTCCTTTTCGCTCACCTTTTTTATCCGCCCCATCGGCGGGGTCATTTTCGCCCACATCGGCGATCGCATCGGTCGCAAGAAGACGCTGGTGCTTACCCTGTCGCTGATGGGCAGCGCCACGGTGGCCATTGGCCTGCTGCCCACCTACGAGATGGTAGGCCTGTGGGCGCCCGCCCTGCTGATTACCCTGCGCATTATTCAGGGCATGGGTATCGGCGGCGAATGGGGCGGCGCGCTGCTGCTGGCCTACGAATACGCCCCGGAAAAGCGGAAAGGCTTTTTCGGCAGTATTCCTCAGGCCGGCGTGACCATCGGCATGCTGATGGCGACCTTTATCGTCTCGCTGATGACCCTGTTCGATGAGGCGCAGTTTCTTGCCTGGGGCTGGCGCATTCCGTTTCTGCTCAGCTCCGTCCTCGTTTTCCTCGGCCTGTGGATCCGCAAAGATATCGACGAAACGCCCGCCTTTAAGCAGGTGAAACAGTCTGGCCAGGTGGCGAAGGCTCCGCTGCGCGTGACGCTCAAACACCACTGGCGGGAGGTGCTGATCGCCGCGGGTCTGAAAGTGGTGGAGACCGCCCCCTTCTATATCTTCTCTACCTTTGTGGTCAGCTACGCCACTACCACCCTGAGCTATCAGAAGTCGCAGGCGCTGGAATCCGTCACCCTCGGCGCGCTGGTGGCCACCGTGATGATCCCGCTGATGGGGCTGCTGTCCGACAAGGTGGGCCGGCAAAAGATGTACACCCTGAGCGTGGTGCTGTTGGGGCTGTTTATCGTTCCGTGGTTCCTGCTGCTCGACACCGGCACCAGCTGGGGCATTATGCTGGCGACGATCGTTGCCTTCGGCATCCTGTGGGCGCCGGTGACCGCGGTGCTGGGTACCCTGTGCTCAGAGATTTTCAGCGCCAATGTGCGCTACACCGGGATCACCCTGGGTTACCAGCTGGGCGCCGCGCTGGCCGGGGGCACCGCGCCGCTTATCGCCACCGGTCTGCTGGCGAAATACGATGGTGACTGGCGACCGGTGGCCATCTACCTGGGCGTTACGGTGGCGATTTCGCTGCTGGCGATATTCTGCGCCAGCCGGATGAAATCCGTCCCTGGCGCGGCGCGCCCCCGGGCGGAAAGCGCCTAACCGCAGCCGGTCCGGGTCGACCATCCTGCCCGGCGGCGCTGCGCTTGCGCGGGCCTACAGGGAGATCGCGCCACGCGGGAAACCGCTCATCCCAGGCTCAGTAAGACAGTAGGCCCGGTAAGGCGCCAGCC